>NZ_DBHIUF010000009.1:0-90425 GCF_057272915.1 Gemella sp. | reverse complement strand
AGCAACAGTGACAGATCCAACAACAGGAATAAGTCATACAATTCCAGGAACAGATTTAACGATAATCGTTCCACCGGTAGTCGACATCCCAGAATTCAACGGTGCAGTAAATGGAGAACTTCCAGATCCTGTAGAATTACCTAAAGTTAAACTTATCATTACTAAATGGGCTGATGAACAAGGTAATGAATTGAAACCAGCGGATGCTAAAACTCCATCTAAACTAGGAGAACCTAATGAAGCGTATGAACATGGTACAATACCAGGATATGAATTCGTAAGAACAGAGATTAATTCTGATGGAGATGTTGTAACTCATATCTTCAGAAAAGTTACTCCAACATCACCAAAAGTTGATGAAAACATTAAGCCAAAATCAACAGCTAAAGTAGAGAAATCTACTAAACGCTTAGCGAATACTGGTGAATCTGAAACAAATACAGGGTTAGCAGGATTAGGATTAGCTGTGTTAGGAAGCTTACTAGCAATTGCTAAAAGACGTAGAGAAGATGAAGAATAAATTATATAGAATATAATCTTAAATCTTTCTATAATAATTAAATATTCAGTGAGAAGTCCTAGAGTATTATGGATACTCTATAGGGCTTCTTACTTTTCAAAAGTTTATTTGTTGACACTTGTAAACTATTTAGTTAGAATATTATATATAGGGAAAACTAAATTAAAATATTTTTTTTTAAATTGTTTGTCCTATATAGTATAAAGGTAAGTAGTTGAAAGAAGATTGAAAGTTTTGTGGTTATGAAGAAATAAGGAAGAAGGTATAAAAATGATAGAATATAACAATGTTTCATTATGCTGTTCCACAAATGGTTTAATACTTGATGGATTAAGTTTTGACATACAAGAAGGAGAGTTTTTTGTTCTAGTTGGGCCTAGTGGAAGTGGAAAAACAACAACTTTAAAATTAATAAATAGATTGATAGAACAAACTGACGGTGATATTTATTTTGAAGATAAGAGGTTGAAAGATTATGATTTAAGGGAATTAAGACTTAAAACCGGCTATGTTCTTCAACAAATCGCACTATTTCCGAATCTTACTGTTGCAGAAAATATTGCGCTAATTCCAGAAATGAAAAACTTTGACAAGAAAGAAATTAAAGAAAAGACTGAGGATTTACTGAAAAAAGTAGGATTAGATCCAAAACATTATATGAATCGTCTTCCTAAGGAACTTTCTGGAGGAGAAAAACAACGTGTAGGAATACTACGTGCGATAATTGCTAATCCTAAAATTTTACTGATGGATGAACCATTTTCAGCACTAGATCCGCTTAGTAAAGTTCAATTACAGGATTTAATTAAAACTTTGCACAATGAATATAAAATGACAACAGTTTTTGTAACTCACGATATGGATGAAGCGATGAAGCTTGCTGATAGAATTTGTGTATTAAAAAATGGTAAGGTAGTTCAAATTGCTACACCAGAAGTATTAAAAGAAAACCCTGCTGATGACTTTGTTCGTGAATTTTTTGCAAGGGGGAATAAATAATGAATTTAGTAAATACATTTTTAGAAAGAAAAAGTGATTGGATAACTGGATTATTTGAACATCTTCAGATTTCATTATTATCACTTATTATTGCGATTTTTATTGCGGTTCCTCTAGGGATAATTATCTCAGGGAATAAAAAGACAAGTGAATGGTTTTTACAAATTACGGGTATCTTCCAAACTATTCCTTCTCTTGCATTACTTGGGTTATTCATTCCATTTATGGGGATTGGTACATTACCAGCAGTCGTGGCATTGGTAATTTATGCAATATTCCCAATACTACAAAGTACGATTACTGGATTATCGGAGATTGATCCATCATTAGAAGAAGCAGCAACAGCCTTTGGTATGACGAAACTAGAGAAGTTGAAAAAATTTAAACTTGCACTCGCTATGCCAATACTAATGAGTGGTGTGAGAACGGCGAGTATTATGATAATTGGTACAGCAACTCTCGCCGCTTTAATAGGAGCGGGAGGATTAGGTTCATTTATTTTACTAGGAATAGATAGAAATAATTCAGCGTTAATTCTAATTGGTGCTATTTCATCTGCAATATTAGCGATTCTATTTGGGTTATTAATTAAATTTTTACAAGATAAAAAACCAAAAACTATTTTGGCATCATTACTTGCGGCTGTAGTGGCTTTAACAATTAGCTTCTTCCCAATTGGAAAAATGTCTAATGATAAATTAGTTATTGCTGGGAAACTTGGTGCCGAGCCTGAGATATTAATTAATATGTATAAAATACTCATTGAAGATGAAACTAAAATCGATGTTGAGGTTAAACCTAATTTTGGTAAAACTAGTTTCTTATATGAAGCATTAAAAGGTGGAAGTATTGATATTTATCCAGAGTTTACAGGTACAGTTACAACAACATTATTAAAAACACCAGAAATTGTACCTTCTAATGATCCTGATGAAGTGTATGAAGTTGCACGTAAGAAAATATTCGAACAAGATAAACTAGTATACCTGAAACCTACGAAATTCCAAGATACATACGCATTAGCAGTAACAGAAGACTACGCTAAAGCAAATAAGATTAACAATATTTCAGACATAAAACTCGTAGAAAATTCTGCAAAAGTTGGGTTCTCGTTAGAATTTAACGATAGAGAAGATGGTGGAATAGGTCTTAAAAATCTTTATCACTTAAATCTAAATGTTAAAACAATGGAACCAGCGTTAAAATATCAAGCAATTTCAAATAGTGATGTAAATATTATCGATGTATTCTCGACTGATAGTAAGATAATTACTAATAAACTTAAATTGTTAAATGATGATAGACGTTTATTCCCACCATACCAAGGGGCACCAATATTAAGAGAAGAAACTCTAAAAAAACATCCAGAACTTGAAAAAATATTAAATAAACTTTCTGGAAAAATAACAGAAAAAGAAATGACAGAGATGAACTACAAAGTTGATGTAGATGGGAAATCTGCGTATGATGTAGCAAAAGAATATCTACAAAAAGAAGGATTAATTAGAAAATAATCTAGTTTCTTTGACAAAAATAAGTTAGAAAAATTCTCAAGCTGTACGGCTTGGGATTTTTTTCTTTCTAACATTTCCTTTTTTATGTGATTTTTGATAGAATTATAGATGAAGAAAATTATAAATTTAAGAAATAAAAATAATGATATACAAATCTATTTTAAATGAAACTTATATGTTGAATAAATAGCTAATATATGTCAGTTGTGAAAAATTATATTAGTTGTATGTTGCTTATAGTTTTAAATTTTAGATAATAGTAAAAAATATACGGAATTTAAAAAGGAGAATAATTATGGATAATGAAATTAAATTATTTGAAGGAAATCAAATAAGATCAATTTGGGATAATGAAAGAGAAGAGTGGTATTTTAGTATTGTTGATATCATTGGAGTATTAACTGAAAGTGAAAATCCAAGGAAATACTGGAGCGTATTAAAAACAAGACTTAAAAAAGAAGGAAATGAACTGGCTACAATTTGTAGCCAGTTGAAATTGAAGGCAACAGACGGGAAGATGAGAAGTACTGACGTTGCGGATATGCAAGGTGTATTTCGTATAATTCAATCTATACCATCTCCAAAAGCAGAACCTTTTAAGATGTGGTTATCAGAGGTAGGTAAAGAAAGAATAGATGAAATTATAGATCCAGAATTAACTATTGATAGAGCATTGTCAACATATCTTCAAAAAGGTTATACGAGGGAATGGATTAATCAAAGATTACAAGCAATTCAGGTTAGGAGAGAATTAACAGATACTTGGCAAGACCATGGAGTAGAAGAGGGAAAAGAATATGCAATATTAACTAATGAAATTACTAAAGCATGGTCTGGTATGACAACAAGACAATATAAAGACTACAAGGGATTGAAGAAACAAAACTTAAGAGATAATATGACAACAACTGAAATTATCTTAAATATGTTAGCGGAAGCTGCAACAAAAGATATAGCTAATGCAACACATCCGCAAGGTCTAGAAGAAAATAAAAAAGTTGCAAAAGATGGAGGTAGTATTGCTGGAAACGCAAGAAGAGAGATTGAAGAGAGAACAGGGAAACCAGTTATTACATCAAAAAATGCTATAGATTTTAGTAGATTAATATCAGATATAATTAAATCAGCAGAAGAAAATGAAAAGAGAAGTTAGTAATTACAATAAAATGTTGCCAATGAAATATAAATGGTATTATCTAGATTTCTTCAATCTTTAGATGAGAAGAATGTAATTGATTCTATTCAAAGTACTTTTAAAAAATATGGGCATCTTACAGCAAGTGAATTAGTCACAATTACCCATAGAAAAGGAACACCTTGGGACCATACAAATATAAATGATATTATTAATGATGAGGCTGATACAAAAATCATAAATTTTAAAAAAAGTATATATGATAACTCATAGACGCAGTGGTTTATTGATATCTAAATTCGCTTTATGAAAGTTTTTCAGACATCTAATAAACTGTGCGGGGGTGACTCGACAAAATCTTGTTTCTACGAAATCACGATTTTTGAGTCACTCCCATGTAGAAAAATAAAAAAGGTTAACGAAACTAATTTTTTGTACAAGTTAGATTTCGTTAATCTTTTTTTTCTAACATTTCCTTTTTGATGTGATTTTTGATAAAATTAAAGGTAAGAGTTTTTTAGCGAGAAATGTAGAAAGTAGGTGTAAATTTGCAAGTTACAAATATAACAAAGCTAAAAGTTAAGTATAAAATAGACTTGGAAAATGGTAAACATTTTTATGTTTCTGAAGATACGATTATTAAATATGGACTTATAAAAAAAATAGATTTATCAAAAGAGCAACTAAAAGAAATTATTGCTCACGAAAGTGTTGAGAGTGCTTATAGTAAGGCAGTACATTATTTACAATTTGGTCTGAGAACTAAGCAGGACATAAGAGAATATCTTCAGAAAAAAGAGATTGCTAATAATGTTATTGATAAAGTAATTGAGAAGTTAATAGAAATTGGTTATTTGAATGATGACCATTATGTAGAAGCTGCTGTAACAGATTATTTTAATCTAAATTTAAAGGGGCCATACTGGATACAAAGAAAATTGTTAGAAAAGGGCTTGGATAAAGACGTTATTGAAGAAAATATTGCGAAGATTTGTACTGAAGAAGCAATGATAGAAATGCTTTATAAAATTATTGAGCATGAGTATAAAGTACGAAGAGAGACGAAAAATAAAAAAGTTCAAAAAATAACACAAAAACTTTATACAAATGGCTTTACATCTGATATAATAAGAAAGGTGTTTGACATATTTTTCGAAGACTATGAGGAAGAAGATGAAGATGATATATTAGATGAGCATTTTAGAAGGGCTTATCAGAGTTATAGTCGCAGATACGAAGGGTATGCACTTAAACAAAAGCTGATTGAAAAGCTAATAAGGGATGGTTTTTCGTATTATACAGCTAAAGACTACGTAGAAAAACAAGATTTGTAAAGGAAGAATAAAATGGATAAAAGAAACGAAAGGCAAAAGAAAATAAGGAACTTTTCTATAATTGCACATATTGACCACGGGAAATCGACTCTTGCGGACAGAATTTTAGAAAAAACAAAGGCGTTAGAACAACGTGAGATGAAAGCACAACTTCTTGACTCAATGGATATTGAGCGTGAAAGAGGTATTACGATTAAACTTAATGCAGTGCAATTACAATATACTGCTAAAAATGGAGAAGAGTATATTTTTCACTTAATCGATACACCAGGACACGTAGACTTCACATATGAAGTATCTCGTTCTTTAGCAGCATGTGAAGGGGCTATTTTAGTAGTCGATGCTGCTCAAGGTATAGAAGCCCAAACTTTAGCTAACGTATACTTAGCATTAGACAATAATTTAGAAATCATTCCAATTATTAATAAAATTGACTTACCTGCTGCAGATCCTGACAAGGTTAAGACTGAGATTGAAGATGTAATTGGATTACCAACAGATGATATCGTACTTGCTTCTGCTAAAGCGGGTATTGGTATTGATGAAATCTTAGAACAAATCGTAGAATATATTCCAGCACCGTCTGGAGATGCTGCTGAACCACTACAAGCGTTAATCTTTGACTCTTTATACGATGCGTATAGAGGAGTTATCGTTTCGGTTCGTATTAAGAACGGTACTGTAAAAGCTGGAGATAAGATTAAGATGATGGCTACTGGTGGTGTGTTCGAGGTTACTGAGGTTGGTATTCACACACCTAAGGAAAAAATCGTTGATGAACTTACTGCAGGTGATGTAGGTTTTATCTGTGCATCTATTAAAAATGTAAGTGAAACTCGTGTAGGGGATACAATCACATTAGCAAATAATCCTGCTAAAGAAGCATTACCTGGGTATAGAAAATTAAATCCAATGGTATTCTGTGGATTATATCCAATCGATTCATCAAAATATAATGATTTACGTGAAGCGTTAGAAAAATTAGAACTTAATGACTCAGCTTTACAATATGAAGCGGAAACTTCTCAAGCACTTGGATTCGGATTTAGATGTGGATTCTTAGGAATGTTACACATGGAAATTATCCAAGAGCGTATCGAGCGTGAATTTAACATTGATATCATCGCAACTGCACCATCGGTTATTTATAAAGTTGAAAAAACGGACGGAACTATGGTAGATGTATCAAACCCATCAGAAATGCCAGATCCACAAAAAATTAATAAGATTACTGAGCCGTTTGTTAAGGCGAGCATTATGGTACCAAATGACTATGTAGGTGCTGTTATGGATCTTTGTCAGAAGAAACGTGGTATCTTCTTAAATATGGAATATATCGATGATACGAGGGTTAATATTACTTACGATATACCTTTATCAGAAATCGTGTTTGACTTCTTTGATCAACTTAAATCTAATACAAAAGGATATGCGTCATTCGACTATGAATTAACTGGATATAAAGATAGTAACCTTGTTAAGATGGATATTCTATTAAATGGTGAACAAGTCGATGCTTTAAGCTTCATCGTTCACAGAGAATTCGCTTACCAACGTGGTAAAGTTATTGTAGAAAAACTTAAAAAACTTATTCCTAAACAACAATTCGAGATTCCTATCCAAGCTGCAATTGGAAATAAAATTATCTCTCGTGAAACTATTAAAGCGATGCGTAAAAACGTTCTTGCTAAATGTTACGGAGGGGATATTAGTAGGAAACGTAAACTATTAGAGAAACAGAAAAAAGGTAAAGAGAGAATGAAAGCTGTTGGTAGCGTAGAGGTTCCTCAAGATGCCTTCATGGCTGTTCTGAAAATGGACGAAGAATAATGAAAAGTTATCCACGCGGAGTATATATTCATATTCCATTTTGTAAGTATATTTGTTCATACTGTGATTTCAACAAGTTTTATATACAAAGACAACCTGTTGATAAGTATATAGATTGCTTAATCAAAGAAATTGAGGGTATGGAAAACATTCAAAATGTTGAAACTATTTATATTGGTGGTGGAACACCGAGTGCATTAAGTGATGAACAACTTCATCGTCTACTGACTGCACTTAGAAATAAAATTCCACAACAACTGCGTGAATTTACTTTTGAAGCTAACCCTGAGGATCTTGTTGATTCTCGGGTTGCTTTGGTAAAGGGCTACGGAGTTGATAGAATTAGCATGGGAGTTCAGACTTTTAATAATGAACTGTTAAAAATTCTTGGACGAGGGCATGTTGCTGATGATGTAGATATGGCGATTGCTAATTGTAAAAAACATGGGATTGAGGACATTAATGTAGATTTAATGTTTTCATTACCGAAGCAGACTATGGACGACTTGTATGATAGTATGAAGAAGGTTGTAGAATACAATATTAGTCATATTTCATGTTATTCATTGATATTAGAGCAAAAAACAAAACTTTATAATCAAGTTAGAGATAAGAAAGTTACATTACCTTCGAATGAAACTGAGGAGAAAATGTACAATGAGGTTATTAATTTCTTAACAGAAAATGGTTATGAACAGTATGAAATCAGTAATTTTGCTAGACCTGGTCATGAGAGTGTTCATAATAGTAGTTACTGGAAGAATATAGAGTACTATGGACTTGGAGCGGGTGCTCATGGTTATATTGATGGAGTACGTTATGCTAACCAAGGAGCATTGAAATTCTATATTGACAGTATGTTAGAAAAAGGGCACGCAAGACGTGAAGAAAATACTGTAACACTTAAGGAAAGAATCGAAGAGGAAATGTTCTTAGGACTCCGCCTTTTGGTAGGTGTAGATTTAGATATTTTTGAAGAAAAGTATGGACAAAGAGCAGAAGAAATCTTCAAAGGTGTGGTTGATAAAAACATAAGAGAAGGGTACTTAGAGATTGAAGGTAATAAACTTCGTTTGACTAGAAAAGGATTATTCTATGGAAATGATGTGTTCTCTGAGTTTTTATTAGATTAGTAAAGTATTTTAAAATATGATAATGATTTTGTGGGGGAAACTTGATAATTTATGTGAAATTTTGAGTTTCTCCTAATAATAAAAGAAAGGAGAATAATTATGGAACGAACATATATTGAGAGATTACTTAGTAATTTAAATGAAGAGTATGGATTTAATTTAAAATTCAGTGATAATTTTAAAAATGCATTTTCTCATTCTTCTTATACTAATGAGAAAAGAATTGCGAAGCATCTGAATTATGAGCGTCTGGAATTTTTAGGGGATGCTGTTGTTGAACTTACAACAAGCGAATTTTTATTTAAGAAATTTTCTGAGCTTCCAGAAGGTGAGCTTACTAAGTTACGTGCATCTATTGTTTGTGAAAAAACATTGGTTAAATATGCTTTACAACTTGGTTTAGATAAATGTATTTATCTAGGAAAAGGTGAAGAAAAAATGGGCGGAAGAAGTCGAGCAGCTTTACTTGCTGATATTTTTGAATCTTTCGCAGGAGCAATGTATTTAGAGTCAAATCTTGAAGTGGTGAAAACTTTCTTAAATAATACTTTATTTACAGAAGTGCAAGATCTTGAGTATCACAGCTTTGTAGATTATAAAACTATACTACAAGAGTATATTTCAAAAATTAAATTAGGTGATATTGAATATGTAGTTCTTGATTCTAGTGGACCATCACATTCAAAAACTTTCACGAGTGCTATTTTAATTGGTGGAAAACAATACGGAAGCGGAACGTCTACAACAAAGAAAGAGTCAGAACAAATCTCAGCAAAACAAGCATTAGAAAAGCTTGGATATAAAGATATTTAAAATTAATGAAAGGAAAAAAAGATGAAATTAGCAAAGGTTGAAGTTACAGGTTTTAAATCTTTTCAGAAGAAGACAACGTTTGAATTTAAAAATAATTTAATCGGTGTTGTTGGACCGAATGGTTCGGGAAAAAGTAATATAATTGATGCTATTCGTTGGGTTTTAGGTGAGCAATCTGCTAAAAATTTACGTGGTAGTAGCATGAAAGATGTTATCTTTTCGGGGACTGAAGATGCGAAAAGAAAAAACTTTGCTGAAGTAGCGGTAACATTCTCTAACGGAGAAGATAGTTGTGAAATTAAAAGACGTTTGTATAGAAATGGTGATAGTGAGTATTACATTGATAATAAACGTGCAAAATTAAAAGATATTACTGATATGTATCTAGACCTTGGGATTAATAAGGAGAGTTATAGTATTATTACTCAAGGTAAGGTAGAAGATATTATTTCATCTAAGCCTGTCGATCGCAGAGCAATTATAGAAGAGGCATCAGGTGTATTAAAGTACAAAAATAAGAAAAAAGAGACTAATCTTAAATTAGAAAAGACAAACGACAACTTGATGAGGTTAAATGATATTTTCTCAGAAATCTCAGGTCGTTATGAGATTTTAGAAGATCAAAAGAATAAAACACAAAAGTATCTTGATTATTCTAATGAACTTGAAGAAAAAGATATTTTATTAAATGTCTATAATATTGTTGAATATCAAAAAAGACTTGCAGATTTGCTACAAGTTAAACATGAGAAAGAATCTGAAAAACTTGGACTTGAAAGTAGACAAGAAGAACTTATTAAAGATTTAGAAAGTATCAAGAATAGCTTAGTTTCTCTAGATAGAACTTATATGAAATATCATGATGAAGAGTTAGAGCTAGTTCAGAAAAAAGAATCTCTTCAATCGCAATTGAGCGTTATTGAGGAAAGAAAAAATAATAGAACTCTGAGAAGTGAAAAAATTAATGATGATATTAAGTATCTTGAGGAAAGAAAACAAAACCTTGAGAATAAGTTAGCAGAAAGAGAAAATCTAAATGCTGAAACTAAAAGTAAAATTCAAAAGATTAATAAAGAAATCTCTTCATTAGAATCAGGTGAAGAGAGTAAACTAGAGTTAATCGAAAGAAAAATAGAAGAATTAAAAGACACTTATTATAGCTTAATAAACGAAGAAACTAGACTAGAAAATAGTATAGAGTTCGCTAAAAAAAATCTAGAGAATGCTGATGAAAACAGTAAAGAAATTCTTAATAATATTGAAAGACAAAAGCAAGTTTTAAGTATAAAAACAGAAGAGCTTGCAGCTGCTACTGAAGAACAAAAAATTCTAAATGAACAGCTAGCTAACCTTCAAAAAGAACTTGATATATTAGTTGAAAAAAATATTTTAATTAATTCAAATGGAAAAAATATCGAGGAACAAATTCGCACAGGATACAACTTCAAGAGCAACCTGGAAAATCGTAAGAAATTCTTAGAAGATCAAATTAATAATTTAAGTTTTTACAATATTGGGGTGAAAGAAATTCTTGCTAATAAAGATTCTTTAGCTGGTGTTCACAATAGTGTAGCAAATATTGTAGAATTTGATAATGAATATGCTGTTGCAATTGATATTGCTTTAGGACAAGCACAGCAAAATATTATCGTAGAAAATGAGAATGTTGCAAAAGAGTGTATTAATCATTTAAAGAAAACTAATAAAGGTAGAGTTACATTTTTACCATTAAATAATATTAAAGCAAAAGCTATAGCGAGTGATGTTTATAGAACAGTTGTAAATGAGGAAGGATTTATCAATATTGCTGAGAATCTAATAACTGTTGATAGTGAGTACAAAAATATAATATCTCACTTATTAGGGCTTGTTATTATCGTTGATAATATGGATAATGCCAATAGAATAGCACGTAAGATTAATTTTAGAAATAGAATTATTACGCTTGATGGGCAAATCATCAATAGTGGTGGATCTATCACTGGTGGTGCTATTAATAAAAATAATAACTCATCTATTAAACATAAGGCTGAACTTGATGAGCTAGTGCAGAATCTTGACAAAATTAATGAAAAGATTGAGAAATTAGCAAATGAGAAGAGTCTATTGGAGAGTCAACAACAAGAGGTAATGGACGAAATCCTAAATTCTAAATCTGTGAAAGAAGATGTGATTTTAAAACTTAAGCAATTAGAATTAAGTATAAATCATAAAAACTCTGAAATTTCCGATATTAAAGTGAATATAGAATTAAATGAGAAAAAACTACTAGAATTCAAAGATACTGAAGATAATTCGAGTAATATTGTTGAGTTAACTCAAAGTCTGGAGAAAATTAGAGTAGATCTACGAAAACTTGATGAGAAAATTAAGGAAGAAAGTAGTAAGAAACAAAATGCCCAAAGTGCAGAGGAATTGTTCTTAGAGAAAATTGCTGAGCTTAAGATTGAAAAATCAAAATTAGAAGAGACAACTAAGCATGGTTTAGAGTTAATAGAATCACTATTAGCTGATATAACAGATATAAATGAGCAACTAACAAGATTAGAAATGTCTAAAGATGCAGAGTCTTTAAGTGAGGAAGATGAGCAAAAGATATTAGAAAATAATTCTAAGATTATTGCTGAGTGTAGTGAAAGATTAACAACGCTTAAGACGTTATTATTAGATCTTGATATGGAAAAAACAGGATTATTCAAACGCGAAAAAGAAATTACGGTAGCTCAACAAAGAAATAACGAAAGTCTACGTCAAAAAACTTCAGAATTCGAAAAATTAACTGTAGAACAGACGAAGATAGAAGTTAAGATCGATGAATATCTAGAGAACCTTGTTACTAACTATAATGTAACATATGAGAGTGTATCAAACAGATTAACTGCTGAAAATATTGAAGAAGCACCTTCATATAAGAATGATGTAGCAAGACTTCGTAAAGAGATTGTAGAGTTAGGTAATATTAACTTAAATGCTATAGCAGAGTTCGAAGAGGTTAAAGAACGTTATGACTTCTATAATGAGCAAATTACCGACCTTGTAGAAGCGAAAGAAAAACTAGAAGAGACTATTGCAGAGATTGATAAAGAAGTAAAAGAACGCTTCTTAACGACATTTGTTCAAGTAGCAGAAAATTTCAATAAAATATTTAAAGAATTGTTCAAAGGTGGTTATGCAGATATGACTTTAGAATCACCAAATGACATATTAAATACTGGAATAGTAATCGAAGCTTCACCTCCGGGTAAAAAACTTCAAAACCTTTCATTATTATCAGGTGGGGAGAAATCTTTAACTGCGATAAGTTTATTGTTTGCGATATTGCAGGTTAAAAATCCACCATTTGTAGTTCTTGATGAGGTGGAAGCGGCACTTGATGAAGAGAATGTTAATAAATTTGCAAAATTCTTAAAAGTTTATTCAGAGAATAATCAATTCCTAGTTATCACACACAGACGAGGAACTATGGAGGCTATGGATACTCTATACGGAGTAACAATGCAAGAAAAAGGTATTAGTTATATCTTAGAATTAGAGTTGAAAGATGTTATCGAGAACTTCAAAGAAGTTATAGAGTAAGCAGATAAACTTTTATAATAGGTTAAAAGACACGGTTAAGTTTAAACTTAATCGTGTCTTTTTGACGTTAATTTGAATAAAATAAATTCTTAATAAACCCATACCATACATATATTACGATAATTATCGCCAGTAATTCAGTTAGATGAATTAAAATATTCAAAATAGAAAATTCAGCTATTTGATAGTAAATACCAGTTTTTTGAAATGCTATTGCGCAAATCACCAACGGGAAAGTGAAAGCAGAAAAGCTAGGATAGAATTTTCTTTTTAGTAAATATGGTAATTGAATTAAAACAAATATAAATAATAATATTGTAAGTGGTATTAATATTACTAAAACTATATTACTTTTTTGTGTTACTCCAATCATATAACTAGCTAGTAATAATCCACCAGGTGCTGAAAATACAGTAATAGTAGGATAATCTCCATCTTTATAATGTTTATACTTATAAACTCTATAAAGAACAAAAGGTAATAATACTAAATAATTAATATAAGAAAAATAGAAGTAAATTAATCCTAGTGTTTCTAAATTATAATTTATTGCTGTAACTGTTACAACGGCTGGTCCAACAAAGGTGATAAACCAGGTTGGATAGATTTTACTTATATGTCTTTCCTTTATTATAAAATTATAAATTGCATAGCATACAACACAAGAATCTAGAAAGATTCCAATTATCCATACTGGCATACTCAATAGCCCGATATATTTTTTTGAAAATGAAGCAAGTAGCATAATGCTCATAGGGTATGTTGCTAGTACTGTCGCTACAACTGGATTTTCCATTTCTTTTTTTAATTTGTCAAATCCCAACACAAACTTAATAGTTAAAAGTACAATTATTATCAAAGATAATAGATTAAATAATAACTGTAGGGAAGAAGAATATGGTTGTAATAAATTTCCTAATGCAGCAGAACCTAATGCTAAGCCTGCAATTGGTGTAGGCAAGTTTTTAATTATATTCATAAACAACTCCTAATTTTTATTCTACTTTTATTGTATAAGATTTCTTGTAATAATTCAATAATTTTTCTGTTGACATTTCATACAAAATAATTTACAATAAGAAACAAGTGTTACCTATCGATGGAGGTTTGAATATGGCACCAAAATTTAAATTTACTAAAGAAGAGGTTTTGACTGTAACTATAGACTTTATAAGAGAAAATGGAATAGAAGCATTAACTGCAAGAGAGTTGGCTAAAAAATTGGAGTCATCTACTAAAGTAATATTTAGTTTGTTCTCTAATATGAAAAATTTAGAAGATGAAGCAAAGTTTGTTGCAGAAAATATTTTTTCAGAAAAAGTTAATTTAGCTTTAAAAGATGATAGTCCATTTAAACGATTAGGAGTAGAGTATATATTATTTTCAAAAAATGAACCTAAATTATTTCAATGGTTATTTATGAGAAAAGGTATAGAAGTAGAAAGTTTTAAAGATTTTCTTCCAATGCGAGACTATGAATATAAATCAGTAATTGAGTCTATAGATAAAGAGTATAGAATTTCAATAGAAAATGCAAAAAAATTTTATGAGCACTTATTTATATATAGTCATGGTATTGCAACATTAACAGTTACGGGAATATATAATTTTACACCGTCTGAAATTATTAAGTACATGGCAGAAGTAGCTAAAAGTTTAATAGTACAATATTTAAGGGAGATTGATTAAATGATTACAGCAAAAAATATTAAGAAAAAATATAATGATCAAGAAGTTTTAAGGGGAATAGATTTAAAAATTGATAAAAATGAATTTGTTGTTATACTTGGGGCTTCTGGTTCAGGGAAATCTACATTATTAAATATTTTATCTGGTTTAGAAAAGTCAGATTCAGGAGAAGTTGTATATGATAATGAGTCTATAAGTAATTACTCAGAAAAACAATTAACAAAGTTTCGTAAAGACAAAATAGGATTTGTTTTCCAACAATATTATTTATTAAATAATTTAACAGTAGAACAAAATGTTAAAGTAGGAGCTAATTTAGCGGATAATAAAGAGTATGTTGATATTATAAAGGACTTAGGATTAGAAGATAAATTAAGTAAATATCCTAATGAGTTATCTGGAGGAGAGCAACAGCGTGTTTCAATTGCGAGAGCATTAGCTAAGAAGCCAACTGTACTGTTTTTAGATGAACCAACAGGAGCTTTAGATGAGGAAACTGGAAGAAAAATATTAGAGTACTTATTAAAACTAAAAGATAAATCAAACTTTACAATGATAATGGTAACTCATAATGAGAATATTGCTGAGCTTGCAAATAAGATAATTCATGTAGGTAGTGGTAGAGTAACTTCTATTGAAGAAAACTGTACACCTAAATCTGTAGAAGAGATAGGATGGTAATTATATGCTAGTACAGTTAAAAGATTTAAGAAAAGCAATTGCAGTAGTGATAGTAAGTTTTTGTGCGGTATTTATAACTACACTGTTTTCTAACTTATATTTAGATTTGAAAGTCTTAGATATTACAGGATTTAATATAATGCAGAAAAAGTTTTATGATGCTCAGCTTATTGTTTCTAAATTTGTAGTTATTATAACAGGAACTGTCTTATCAATAAGTGCAGCTGTAATGTTAATATTTTATATAAAACAATTTATTGATGATTCTAAACATAAAATTGGAATATTAAAAGCTCAAGGTTATAGTAATAACTTTATAGCATCTAAGTTTTCTATTTTTGGATTTTTAGTATTTTTGGGTTCATTATTAGGTTATGGTAGTTCACATCTGTTTATTCCGAAATTTTATGAGAGTAGGAATACAGATAATATATTATCTGAACTTACAATAAACTTTCATCCTAAACTTTTATTAATAATGGTTATATTACCATCACTATTGTTTTTAGTAATATCAATTGTTTATGTATTCTTTAATTTAAATGTACCAACGATTAACTTACTTAAACAAATAAATTCAACAAATAAAAAAATTAGAAAAAGAAGAATTAGACAATATAAAAACTTTTTTAAAGAATTAAGAGCAACAGTATTATTTAGTAATAAAACCCTATTATTCTTTGTTATTTTTGCTGCATTATCATTTTCTTCAATGATACAAATGGCATTTGGTATGAGAGATTTTGTTGATGGAACAATAAGAATTATGATGATGATAATAGGTGTGATATTATCGTTATCAATATTATTAATTTCATTGGAAGTGATTGCTAGTAGTAATATAAAAAATATATCTATTTTAAGTATTATGGGTTTTTCAAAAAGTGAATGTTCAAAAATAGTATTATCCGGTTATAGAGTAGTAGCATACATAGGTTTTGCTGTAGGAACAATTTATCAGTATTTTTTAATAAGAGTATTACTAAAAGTTTTATCTGAAAAATTAGATAGCGAAACAACATATAACTTTGATTTAATTTCAGTAATTGGTAGTTTTATAGCATTTGTATTAATATATGAAATCTTTATTTTATACTATAGTAATAAGATAAAAAATTTAAATGTTAAAAAAATTATGATGGAATAAAAATAACAACTCCTTGTATATTTATACAGGGAGTTGTTTTAGGAGTAATTATTTAGCTAAACCTTCAGAAATTTTGTCTAAGTTCCATTTCATCATGCTGTAGTAGCTATCTCCATTTTGTCCTGGTTCAGCGATTGAATCAGTGAAGATTTTTTCGTAAATAGGAATGTTAGTATCTTTTGATACAGTTTGCATTGGACGTTCGTCAACACTACTTTCTACGAATAGAGAAGGTACTTTAGTTTTACGTAATTTTTCAACTAGAGTTTTAATTTGATCTGGAGTTCCTTCTTCTTCAGTATTGATTTCCCAAATGTAAGCTGAAGGTACATTGTATGCTTTAGAGAAGTATTTGAAGCATCCTTCACTAGTTACGATTGTTTTTTTCTCTTTAGGGATGTTGTTAAATTTATCTTTAGCTTCTTTATCTAGTTTAGAAAGTTTTTCTACGTAAGTTTTAAGATTTGCTTCGTAGAAGTCTTTGTTTTTAGGATCTTTAGCTTCTAATTGTTTAGCAATGTTTTTAGCGTAGATAATACCATTTTCAAGGTTTAACCAAGCGTGTGGATCTTCTTTACCTTTTTCGTTTTGACCTTCAAGGTAAATTACCTCAACACCTTCACTAACTGCGTAGTAATCTTTGTTTTCTTCTTTTTTAGCGTTTTGAACTAATTTTGTAAACCAAGCATTACCACCAGTTTCCAGGTTGATACCGTTGTATAAGATAAGATTAGCTTGAGATGTTTTCTTAACATCATCAGGAAGTGGTTCGTATTCGTGTGGGTCTTGACCAACTGGTACGATACTGTGTAAATCAATTTTATCACCGGCAATATTTTTTGTAATATCGGCGATAATAGAGTTAGTTGCTACTACTTTTAATTTTGTAGCTTCGTTAGAACTAGAACCTTGTTTAGCGCTAGAACAGGCAAAAAGTCCAACGGCTAGAGTAAAAATAAGCGCTAGAAAACTTAATTTTTTAAAACCTAATTTTTTCATATTATAGGCCTCCTTTATTATTTTTTGTGTAAAACAAAGAACAAAATAGATTTACATAACTAATAATAATCATTATCAATTAAAACCTCGTAATAACACCTCTAAATAAACTCACTTTGGAAGTATTTTTTATTTTAATAAGTTTATTTAAAGGAGATATTATATTAAATTAGATTAAGACTACCTTATTCTTTGTGTATTATTACCTTGAATTATTATTTTTTATGTTTAACAAAACGTTGTTTTGGTGCAACAAAGAAACTTATAGCGAAAACAATAGCAGATGTTAAAACAATACTAGATCCAGCTGCAATATTGAATGAATAACCTATGAATAATCCTAGTACTGAACAACTTGCTCCTATTGTAGATGATAAGAATATCATTGTTTTCAAACTGTTAGCATATAGATATGCAGTAGCAGCAGGAGTAATTAACATTGCGACGATTAGAATCGTACCAACACTTTGCATTGCAGTAACTGATACTAGAGTTAATAATATCATTAGCAAGTAATGGTAGAAGTTAACTCTCATTCCCATAGCTTTAGCTAATAGCTCATCAAATGAAGTCAGTAGTAATTCTTTGAAGAATAACTTAATAACTAAAAGCACGAAGACTCCAACACCAATAGTAATATACATATCTAAATCTTGTACTGCTAGTATGTTACCGAACAAGATATGGAATAAGTCTGTAGAACTTTTCGCAACACTTATTAAAATTACACCTAATGCAAGGAACGAACTGAATGTAATACCAATTGCAGTATCACTTTTAATTATCGAATTACCTTTTATGAATGTAATGATAATTGACGCTAATAGTCCAAATACAATCGCACCTATAAAGAAGTCAATTCCTAAGATGAATGATAAGGCAACTCCAGGAAGAACTGCGTGAGAGATAGCGTCTCCCATTAGTGACATACCTCTAAGAACTATAAAGCATCCTACAGCACCCGCAACTATTCCAATAACAATGGCAGTAATAAGTGCGTTTTGTAAGAAATGAAAACTATAAAGTCCATCAATAAACTCTTTAATCATTATTTTCACCTCCAGTAAAGAATAAGTCAGTGCCGTAAGCTGTAGTTAAATTAGTTCTCGTGAAAGTTGACTCAGTATCACCAAAAGCAATAACTTCCTTATTAAGTAATAGAACGCTATCAAAATAAGAATGAACTTTTCTTAAGTCGTGGTGTACTATTAATATTGTATGTCCTTTATCATGAAGATTTCTAAGTGTATTCATGATAATCTCCTCACTTACTGAATCAATACCAACGAAAGGTTCATCTAAGAATATATATTTAGCGTCTTGTACAAGACAACGAGCTATCAACACACGTTGGAACTGTCCACCAGATAGTTCACTAATTTGTCTATTAGAGAATTTTTCTAGACCAACTAACTTTAAAGCGTCGTCAACTTTTTGCCAATCAGATTTTTTTAATTTTTTTAGTATTCCAATCTTAGAATATAAGCCAAGAGAAACACATTCTCTAACTTTTATTGGAAAGTTGTAGTCAATATTTATTTTTTGTTCGACGTAAGCAACATTATCAAGATTATCTTTTGCAATCTTGTCATCAATTTTTGAAATACCAGTCGAGGGTATTATATTTAAAACGGCTTTTATTAAGGTAGATTTACCAGCACCGTTAGGCCCTATTATACCTGTAATACCAGGTCCTTTTATTTCTAAATTAATATTAGAAAGGGCAGGAGTTTGGTTATAGGTAACATTTAAATTTTCTATCTTTATCATACTTGACTTGTCCCTTCTTGTTGTATTTTGTGTTTATACATTAAAGTTTACCTTAGGAAAGAAAATAAGTCAAGTAAATTTTGTTGTATTCAGAAAAAAAACATGTATATAGCTAAATATATACAGAAAAATAATAATTATTTAGTTTAAAATTGAAAGTTTTTCAGGAAATAAAAAACCTACCTTACAAAAAATATTGTAAGGTAGAAATAAGGGAGTAAATATGAAAAGTCTTTATTATAAGCTAGGGAGACTTATAATAAAAGAACATATGAAGTAATATAATAATTACTTCATTTATTAGTATAACAGAAGTATATACAAAAAACAAGAGGAAAATAAAATTTTTTTTAAAAAATTGATATTTTTTTTTGGTAAAATATTAATAAAACTCGATTTACATAAAAAGATTAAAATTTTGATAATAATATACTATATTATTTGTATTTTAACTACAAACAACGTTAATATTATAGTAAAAAATAGCTAGTTTAAATTTACTGTAAAGATGTAAATATCTTGTGTATATATATACATTTTTAATGTACTAATTGTATAGAAAGAAAAAATTAATACAATATTAAGTAAATCATTATAAAGGAAATAAATTGAAATATAAAAAAATGTTTAAGGTAGTAGTGTATTTATCTAAGATGGTTGTGTAGCTACTGGCTTATCTTTTAAGTTGAATCATGTATACAATTGTATACTAAGAGAATACAAAAAATAAAAAGAAGTTAGATTATAAATTCTAACTTCTTTTTATAGTTTTCTTTTCTATGTTATTTTATTTCAAATTTTTCACGAACAATTTGAGCTACTTGTTCGCAATATTTATCAGTTAGCTCATTGCTACTTGCTTCCACCATTACTCGAATTAGGTTTTCTGTTCCAGATGCACGTAATAAGATACGGCCATTCCCCTCTAATTCTTTTTCTACTTTTTCACATTCAGCTAGAATTTCTGAATCTTCCATAGCAGTTTTCTTATCAACTACTTTAATATTAACTAGCTTTTGAGGATAGATATTAACTTCAGATGCTAATTCTTCAAGAGATTTTCCAGAAGTTTTAATTATATCTACAAGTTTTACAGCTGTCAAAATACCGTCACCAGTAGTAGCATAATTCATCAGTACAATATGACCTGATTGTTCACCACCAAGTGAGTAATCATTTTTTCTCATTTCTTCAACTACGTAGCGGTCTCCTACTGCAGTTTTAACAGATTGTAATCCATTTTCTTCAATTGCTTTGTAGAATCCTATGTTACTCATTACTGTAGAAACTACCATATTATCTTTTAGTTCACCTTGTTCTTTAAGGTGTTTTGCAAGAATGAACATGATTTTATCGCCATCAACAACATGTCCTTTAGCGTCAACAGCTAAAACTCTGTCACCATCTCCGTCAAAGGCAAATCCTACATCTACGTTATTTTCTTTTACGAATTCAGAAATTGTCTCGATTTTTGTAGAACCTACGTTATCATTAATATTGATACCGTTTGGTTGACAGCCGATAGTTTCTATATCAGCTTCTAAATCACCAAAAATAAAAGGAGCTACACCAGTTGTTGCACCATTAGCGCAATCTAATGCAATTTTAATATCAGATAAATCTCCAGTGATAGATTGTTTAATGTGTTGAACATATTTTTGGGTTAATTCATTACCACTGTATACTTTTCCAATTTTTTCAAAACTAGCGTTTTTAATTTGTTCAGAATTATCAATTAATGATTCAATTTCTAATTCTTGTTCATCTGTAAGTTTGAATCCATCAGGACCAAAAATCTTAATTCCATTATCTTGATAAGGGTTGTGTGAAGCAGAAATCATAATTCCACTATCTGTTTCAATTGTCTTTGTTAAATAAGCAATTGCAGGAGTAGGTATAGTACCAACTGTCATTACATTGACACCTGTACTAGTAAGCCCTGCTGTTAGTGCTTGTTCAATCATGTCACATGAAATTCTAGTATCTCTACCAATTACTACTTTTGGATGTTCTTTTTTTTCAGTAAGTAATTTACCAAGAGCTTTACCTACTTTAAAACTCAAATCGGCTGTTAGTGATTCTCCTGCGATACCACGAATACCGTCAGTTCCAAAATATTTTCTCATAAAAAAATGACTCCTTGTTTTATAATCTATATGAATATTACTATATAAAATGAAATTAGTCAAGGTTTAGGGTTGTTTTAAGCGTTTTAGTGGGGAATTAATATCATATAAGCAATTATTTAAAATTATAAAATTAGATAGGTTTATCGCATAGAATATAAAAAAAGAAGCGACTTAAAATATAGATTGATTAAAAATCATATTTTCAAGTAGCTTCTTTTAGATTTGTAGTTGTTCATAAAGTTAAAGAGTGATTTATAATTTAAATGCTTTTAACTTTTTGATAACCTTATTAATTATTTAATTGTTCAATATCGTCTAATACTTTCTTAGCTTCATCTTTATTATTTTTAGAATATACATGTTTATTATATATTATTGCACTTATAGATATCATGTGTGCTGAAACTGGAGCAGTTAAGAATAAGAATGCTATTGCTAATAAAAATTTATATTCAAATACATGTAGATAACGATAGAAGTATATAAATCCAGCTATAAGAATTAATTCTATAGCGAAAGATCCTGTA
Organism: Gemella sp.; assembly: GCF_057272915.1. Classification (NCBI taxonomy): domain Bacteria; kingdom Bacillati; phylum Bacillota; class Bacilli; order Caryophanales; family Gemellaceae; genus Gemella; species Gemella sp. The sequence goes on along the minus strand of NZ_DBHIUF010000009.1, from coordinate 68,629 downwards.
ACTCCTGCGGCATGTATTTTAGTTATTTCATCAGGTAATCTAATAAATCCTATTACTGTTGATAGCATTGCTATTACTGCGATTAAAATTAGAAGTATAATAATAATGTCTAAAATACTATTTAGTATCATCACTAAAGACCTCCTTTTTAGCTAAGAATCTAGCAGTAACAACTGTACCTACTAAACATATAATAGCTATGATAAGTATAAGTGAAATATAAGAAAAAGTTTTGTAGTACATACTAACTAAAACTATTAAGCACATCAGCGGCATAGCAAGTAAATCACTTGCTATTAATTTATCGAATATGCTCGGTTTTTTTACGATATAAATTAATAAGAAAAATATCATTGCAATACTAGCGAATATACCTAGTAAAATTGAATAGTCTAATACTTTATCCATTTAAATCAACCTCCAGTATTGCTTTTTCAAAACTATTTTTTATACCTTCAATCTCACCAGGAATATCATCAGTATCAAGGCAATGAATATGAAGTGTTTTATTATCATGACCAACATTGACTGTAAGTGTACCTGGTGTTAAAGTTATCATATTGGCAAGTAGTGTAATTTGCCAGTCTTTTGTTACTTCTAAAGGGTATTCAAAAATAACAGGGTTAACATCAAGATCTTTTTTGAACATTAATTTTAAAACATTTATATCTGCTTTTAATAATTCAAACAAGAACATTAAGATTAATTTTATCCATTTATAAACATAAATGTAGTAAAGTTGATCTCCTAGAATGTTTTTTGCAAATGTTTTTCTAAAGATGAATAGTAGCACCATACCCCAGAAAAATCCGACTGCAAAATATTCAGAATTATAGTTACCTGAAAAGAACGTCCATACTACACCAACTAATATATTAATTAAAAATTGTAGTGCCATAATTATGCTCCTTTCTTAAGTACTAAGTCGATATAGTGTTGAGGATTTAGTACCATTTGTATACCTTTATCGAAGAAACCATCTAATAGATTAGTGCTTACTCCGATAATAAGTGCTATTGCTACGATAACAATAAGAGGAATTTGGACACCTTTTGGAAGAGGTTTTAAAATTAAACTCTTATTGATATTATCGTAGAATATATTTAAGAATATTCTAATTAAAGAGTAAAATACAACCAATCCAGATAATGCTACTAATATAGCAATAAATGTATTATTATTTGTAACTAAACCTTTAATTATTAGTGCTTTACCATAGAAACCACTGAATGGTGGAACCCCTGCTAATGACAGAACTATAATAAAATATGTCCAACCAAGAAGAGGGTATTTATTGATCAATCCACATTTTTGAAGATATTTGACTCCGCTAACGTAAATTATTAATCCAATAACTATGAATAATGCAGCTTTTAGTAATATGTCGTTTACTGCATAGAGTAAAGCACCTTTAACACCGAAAGTATTCAGTGTTGCAGTTCCGCAAACCATAACTCCAAGAGAAATTACGATATTAAAAATTACTATTTGTTTTAAATCTTTTTGATAGATAGCTCCGATACAACCTGCTATGATTGAGACTGCTCCAAGTATTAATATATAAGACTTGATGAAGCTTGATTCGTAATAGAATAATCCATATGTTCTAATTATTGAGTAAAGACCAACTTTTGTTAGTAATGCTCCAAAGATTATTGAGATTGCAATTGGTGGTGCTGCGTATGATCTATTCATCCATGTGAATAGTGGGAATAGTGCCCCCTTCATACAGAACACAAATATCATTACAGCTCCGATAAGGTATAATCCACGACGATCAGCCATCGATGAGATTGTTTGAGATATGTATGCCATATTTAAGCTACCAACAATTGTGTAAAGATATCCAATACTAATAACAAATAAGCTACCAGCAAAGACATTCATTAGTACATAACTAATAGAAGATTTAAGTTGTTCTTTATTAATACCTACTAATAGTAGTAAGTAAGATGACATAAGTAAGATTTCATAGAAAACAAAAAGGTTAAATATATCACCTGTAGTGAAAGCTCCGTTTATTCCGACCATGATTAATAAGAATCCAGGATAGAAGAAACTAAGTTCTCGAACTTTATCAATTGTTTTAAATGAATATATCAATGTTGCAAGAAATACAACTGAAGATGTTGTAACTAGAACACTATTAAGTCCATCTAATGTTAAAGTAATACCAAATGGACTAGCCCAGTTCCCCATTTCTAATATCAGTATTTGATGTTTATTTACCATATAGATATTGAATATAGAAAATGCTAAGACTAATAATGTAGCCAATGATGTTAATAAACGTTGCATGGCTATTCTTTTTCTAAATAATACTGTTATTGCTGCGAATAGAAGGGGGATAAATATTGGTATAACAGGTAAATTACTATGCATTATTTCTTTCCTCCTTCATATTTTCTACATCTTCAAGATCAATTACATTATCGCTTCCTTTTAATTTATAGTTAGCAATGTAGATTGAAATTAAAAGACAAGTTACTGCGAATCCGATAACGATGGCAGTAAGAATAAGTGCTGCTGGAATAGGATCTATATAATTTTTTCCTAATTCTGAGATAATAGGAATATCGCCATCATATAAACCACCTGCGATAAGTATAATAAGGTTAGCAGCATGACCAAAAAGACCAACCCCAATTATTATACGCATCATACTCTTAGAAAGCATAAGGTAAACACCAAATCCAACAAGAATACCGCATAAGATAATCATATAAAATTCCATTATTTACCATCCTTTCCGAAAGCTAAAATTACTGACATAAGAACTCCAACAACTACAAAGTATACACCTAAGTCGAATATTGCAGCTGTATGTAATTCCATTTCTCCCATTATTGGAACGTGAATGTGAGTGAAATGATGTTTGAAGAAATTCTTTCCGACTACAACACCACTAAACGCCGTACCAATAGAAAAAAGTAATCCAATAGCAGTTACATATACATAATTAATAGGAAGAAGTTTATTGATTCTATCTATTCCATATGTAAACATTGCTAGAGCTAATGCCATTGTACAAAGGAGTCCTCCGACGAAACCACCACCTGGAAGGAAGTGCCCACCAAAGTACAAACTAAGCGAAAGTAAAAATATACATCCTGAAATAATTGCGGATAATGATTTTAAAATCACATCATTAGTTTTCATCTTTTGGTCCTCCTCTTTTAATGATTTTAAACATAGCATAAATGATTAATGCAACCATAGTCATAACTGTTATTTCGAACAAGGTATCAAATCCCCTAAAGTCCACGATAATAACATTTACTATGTTTCCTCCACCAGATGCTACAACATTATCAAAATAAAATTGACTAATTTCTGATGGATTTTTATAAGCGTAAGACACAAGTCCTACGATTATAAAACTAATACCAGTTAGGGTAGCAATTATTGCATTGGTAAGTTTAAAACTTTGTTTTTCTACTTGTTTTGTTTTATCAGTTAATAGAATAAATGCTATTAAGAAAATAATAGTAGAAATTGATTCAATTACAAATTGTGTCATTGCTAAGTCTGGTGCTCTGAATGTTACATATAGTGCAGTCATCATAAATCCAATTCCAGAAGAAAGGATAATAAGTACTAGCCTATTATACACTGTAGTTAGAGCGATACAGCACACGACTATACATAATCCGATAAAAATATTCATGTAGTGAATTGTAGAGAAGTTATTAATTAACATTGGTCTACCAATTGCAAAGTAACCACCAATAATAGTTGCTGATAATACTACAAAGATATAGCTCATGTTTCTTCTAAGTTGGTTTGTAACAAATGTATCATGAAGAGTACCACTTACTTTGTGTAGTAAATTACCTAAGTTATTGTATGCACCGTGTATAGAAATAATAGTAGGGTTTATACTATAAATTCCATTTCCACTAGCGTATAATTTGTAAATTACAAAACTTGCAATGATAATAACAATAGAAGTAAGAAGTTCACTTGAGAAGAAACTATCATGATGGACATGAGTGATTACTTCGTTATTAGTTATTTTTACAGCAAGGGCAGATTGTTGTGCCGGAATAACTATGTAATCTTTTATGAATGTGTTAATAATTACAAAGACTATAAGTATTATTGGAGAGATAAATATACCATTACTTGGAAGATGCAATTTCTTATTCCCCACTATAGAATTGTCGAATTTACCTAGGAATGGTTTGAATGCTAATATTAATGAATAAATAGCAGTTCCTAAAGCTCCAATAACTACAGCTATTACGATAATCATATATAGCATGCTTGATTGCGTTAATCCATAAACTACCGTTAAGAAGTATTCTTTTGAGTAGAAACCACTTAAAGGTGGGATTCCTGCCATAGAGAACCCAGCGATAATACTTAATATAAAGCTAAGTGGCATATATCTTTTGATACCACGAAGTTTTTCGATATCACGTGTATGGAATGAGTGATCAATAATACCAGTAATCATAAATAAACTTGCTTTAAATGCTGCATGGTTAATAATATGGAAACATACTGCATAAAATGCGAATGTATAAACGTAGTGATTATCGTTGTATAGACCAAGGTTAGCTATACCTATCATAAGAGTCATCATACCAAGTTGGCTAATAGTTGAATATGCAAGAATTCCTTTTAAATCCTTTAGGAATATTGCAGAAATAGAACCTATTAGCATAGTAATAGTTCCAAAAATGATAAGAATATTACCAAATGAAGAAGTAAATGAGAATACAATTCCAATTCTTAATAATAGATAGATTCCAGCTTTAACCATCGTAGCTGAGTGTAGGTAACTACTGATTGGTGTCGGTGCCGCCATGGCATCGGGTAACCAAATATGGAATGGAAACTGTGCTGATTTTGTAAATGCACCGAATATTATAAGAATCATTGCTACTACATATTTATTGTTGTATCCGTGATTTTTAGTAAATTCTATAATTTCACTAACGTTAAAACTTCCAGTAATATTATTTAAAACGAAAATTCCTGCTAGCATTAGGACTCCACCAAAGACGGTTATAATCAATGATTTTAGAGCACCTTTTCTAGATGCATCATTTTCGTGCCAGTAACTAATTAATAGGAAAGAAGAAACAGATGTCATCTCCCAGAACATATACATACTAAGCATATTGTCAGATAAAACCACACCTAACATGGCTGACATGAATATTAGTAAAAATATGTAAAATTTATGTAATTTTTCATCTGTAATACTCATATAGTAACATGAATATAGTATTACTAGAGTACCAATTCCTGTAATTAGTAATGAGAATAGAAGTGATAAACCATCAAGATTTAGGTTGATATCAAGTCCTACGTTAGGAACAAATGCTAGTTTCTTATAGATTGTTCCACCTGAATAGATATACTTAAGATTTGAAATAAAATACCCAAACAGTATTAATGGTACAACTATAACAAATTTTCCAGTATGGATGGTTTTGAAGTTTTTCCTTAAAAAAGGTACGAAAAACATCGCAATTACTGGTAAAAAGACAGCTAATTGTAACATAAAAAAACCTCTTTCTAATTTATTTTTTTTATAACACTAATTATATAACAAAATAGCTTAAAATACTATTAATATTCAATTTTTATATAATTATTTTTCAATAGAAAATATCTAGTAAGATAAAAGAATATTATAGAGTCTTATGAAAACGGTAAAATTAAGTGTTAATTATTTTCTGAAAAGAGTTAATATAATTATATTAATTAAAAGAGTTGCTTATAGGGGGATGTGTGTTATAAAGAAGAAGTATATAATAAAATGTTAGAAGAAAATCGTTATTTTCAGAATATTCAACGGAAAATATAGATAATTATTTTTTTAATATCTCTTGTTTAAGGTGAGAAAAAAAGGTATAATAAAGTTATTAATATATTTACAGGGGGACTAACTGATGTCACATAAACAAACACCACATATTAAACCAAACGGAGTAGAAATCGCAGAAACGATTCTTTTACCAGGGGATCCTTTAAGAGCGAAATTTATTGCAGAAACATTTTTAGAAGATGCAGTTTGTTTTAATGAAGTGCGTGGTATGCTAGGATATACTGGAACATATAAAGGTAAAAAGATTTCTGTAATGGGAACAGGTATGGGACCAGCTAGTATAGGTATTTATTCTTATGAATTAATTCATACTTTTGGAGTTAAAAATTTAATTAGAATTGGAACATGTGGAGCACTACAACCAGAAGTAAAATTATATGATGTAGTTTTAGGAATGGGATCTTCAACAAACTCAAACTACATGCACCAATATAATATCCCAGGAAATTATAGCTTAACAGCTTCATTTGATTTATTATTAAAAGCTTACAACAAAGCAAAAGAAATGGGACAAGATGTTCATGTAGGGAATATTTTATGTAGTGAAATTTTCTACAATGCTGATGAAAAAGCTATGGAAAACTGGATTAAAATGGGAGTATTAGCTGTAGAAATGGAAAGTACAGCACTTTATGCTAATGCAACAGCAGCTGGAGTTAATGCTTTAACAATTCTAACAGTTAGTGATTCACTAGTAACTGGAGAAGAAACTACTCCAGAAGAGAGACAAACAGCATTTACAAAAATGATGGAAATTGCTTTAGGATTAGCGTAAAATTAGGAATTTAGAGGTAATATTATATGAGTAACTATCAAGAATTATATGAAAAATGGTTAAATAGTTCAGCTTTAACTGATGAAGAAAAATTACAATTAAAAAATGTAGCTGACGATGAAATTGAAAAAGAAGATAGATTCTATAAAGAATTAGAATTCGGAACTGCAGGATTACGTGGGAAAGTAGGAATGGGTTCTAATAGAATGAATAGATTCATTATCGCTCGTGCTACAAAAGCATTAGCACAAACTATTATCGATAATGGATTACAAGAAAAAGGTATTGCTATTGCACACGATCCACGTCTTTTCTCAAAAGAATTTGCTAAGTTAGCAGCTTTAGTAATGGCTAGTAGTGGAGTTAAAGCATACTTATTCGAAGACTTACGTCCAACTCCAGAATTATCATTTGCAGTTCGTTACTTAGGAACAGCCAGTGGTATCAATATTACAGCAAGTCACAATCCAAAAGAATACAATGGATATAAAGTATATTGGCAAGAAGGATCTCAAATTAAATCTGATATAAGTGATAAAGTACTAGAATACATTAACTCAATGGATATTTTTGATAACTATGTTACTTTAACTGAAGAAGAAGCACAAGAAAAAGGATTGTTAGTTTATATCGGACAAGAAATCGACGAAGAGTTCTATAGAGAATCTTTAAACTGTGCAATTAATGATGAAAATATTGATAAAGATATTTCCGTAGTATATACTCCACTTAATGGTGCTGGCTATAAAGCTGTTACTACAGTTCTTGCGCGTCGTGGATTTAAAAATGTTCATGTTGTTGAAGAGCAAAAGGATCCAGATGGAACTTTCCCAACAATTGAATATCCAAACCCAGAAGATACTGCAGCATTCGAATATGGTGAAAGATTAGCTAAAAAAGTTAATGCAGATGTAATTATTGCAACTGACCCTGACTGTGACCGTCTTGCTGTAGAAGTAATTCACAATGGAGAAGTAGTTTCTCTTAATGGTAACCAAGCTGGTGCAGTATTAGTTCAATATGTAATTGAAAATCTTGCAAAACAAAACAAACTACCAGAAAACCCAGTGTTAGTTAAATCTATCGTAACTTCTAAGATGGTAGAACCACTTTGTAAGGAATACGGAGTAGAAGTTATCGATGTTCTTACTGGATTTAAAAACATCTGTGCATTACCAAATGAATGGGATATTACAGGTGAGAAAAACTATGTAATGGGATATGAAGAAAGTATTGGATACAACGTTGGTACATTCCTACGTGATAAAGATGGTGTAACTATTGCTATGTTATTAGTAGAAGCTGCAGCATTCTACAAAACACAAGGTAAAACATTAGTAGATGTACTTGATGGTTTCTATGAAAAATATGGTTACTACCTAGATAAAACTATCTCAATTGTTTTAGAAGGAGCAGCAGGTGCTCAAAGAATTAAACGAATGATGGAGAAATATCGTGAAATCTTTGCTCGTGAAATCGCAGGAAGTGAAGTAGTAGCGATTACTGACTACTTAGTACAAAAAGAAAAAACTGTTGCTACAGGTGAAGAAAAAGCTATTGAAATCGAAAAAACTGATGCTGTTAAATTCAGTTATTCAGACGAATCATGGTATACATTACGTCCAAGTGGAACAGAACCAAAAGTAAAACTTTATATCTATGTTAAAGATGCAGATAAGAAAGTTGCAGAAGAAAAATTAGTTAAATTTGAAGAGAAAGTATTAGAATTACTTTATTCAATCGACTAACAAAATAAAAAAAGGAAGTGAGAATAATCTCACTTCTTTTTTACTTATTATAATATTTTAGATACTCTTTACAGAATTCACGAGCTGATAGTTTACCGCTTTGTCTGTCTGCATAAGAAGAGCTTACAAATTTTGAAATCTCATCTGTGTATTCAACTTTTGGTAGAGGTTGCTCAAGAACTGTGTCTCTGCTTATTGCGAATGTTGAGAAACAAATACCAACTAGGCGAGTGTGTCTAGTTTCATGGTTGAATGCACTTAGTTCTGCAAAAATTTCAACACTTCTAGTACCCACTCTTGACACATAACTATCAATAATTAATGCCTCGTGTCTGTGGACAACATCTAAAAATTGATAAGTATCAATACTTGCTGTGAAAAATGGTAGGTGTGTATATCTACGTATTACTAAACCTTGTACATCATCAAGCCAATATAGGGTTTGTCCACCGAATAATGTATCGTGTCTGTTCATATGGTTTGGATAGATAGTGTGGAAATTCTCAATTCTAGTATCTTTATAATTCATAACTTGTTGCATGAAAAAGTTCTCCTTGAAATTTATTTTACTAATATCTAATATGAAATTAGAATACATATGTAATTGTATCACAAATAGATAAATATATTAAGTATCATTTATTATTTTAAACAAAGTTATTTGAGAATGTTGTTTTTAAAAATATGAATTTTATAACCTTTACATTTTGATAAAAATTGTATTATAATAAAAGAAAATACAAATGAGGTGAAGAATAATGAAATATGAAACTATGTTAGAACGTTTCTTAGGATATGTTAATTTTAAAACTAGATCTGATGCCGCTAGTACGACGATTCCATCTACTCCAGAGCAAAAAGATTTTCTACGTATGTTAAAAGGACAATTAGAGGAATTGAATCTTAGTGACATAGAATTAAATGAAGAAAACTGGTTTTTAACTGCAACATTACCGGCTAATACTGATAAGCCATACGATAGAATTGGATTTATTTCACATGTGGATACTGCAGATTTTAATGTTGAAGGTATTAATCCACAAGTTATTGAGAATTATGATGGTGAAGATATTATTTTAAATAAAGAATTAAATGTAGTAATGAGTAAAGCTGAGTTTCCTAATTTAAGTAACTATAAGGGTTTAACTTTAATTACTACGGATGGGACGACTTTACTAGGTGCTGATGATAAAGCTGGAATTACTGAAATAGTGGAAGCTATTAAGTATTTAAGTGAACATCCTGAAATTGAACATGGTGATATTCGTATTGCATTTGGTCCTGATGAAGAAATAGGGCGTGGAGCAGATCACTTTGATGCTAAAGGTTTTGCAACAGATTATGCGTTCACTATGGATGGTGGAGTTCTTGGTGAATTAGAATATGAAAGTTTTAATGCTGCACAAATTACATATAAAATTACTGGAGTAAGTGTTCATCCAGGTACGGCAAAAGGTAAAATGAAAAATGCAAATACAATTGCTGCTGAATTAGCTTCACTGTTCCCAGAAAAAGAAGTTCCTGAGCATACAGAAGGATATGAAGGATTCTATTTATTGCATAATATGCAAGCTAGAATTGAAGAAGCTGAGATGGTGTATATAATTCGTGATCACGATAAAGGAAAGTTTGAAGCACGTAAGAAATTTGCAGAACAAGTATCAGCAAAAATTAATGAAAAATATGGTAATGTAGTTGAATATGAATTATTTGATCAATATTATAATATGGGAGATGTAATTAAAAAAGATAAACGCTGTGTTGATGTAGCAGAACAAGCTATAAAAAATGTAGGAGTAACACCTATTATTATTCCAATTCGTGGTGGAACAGATGGTTCTAAAATTTCATATATGGGAATCCCAACGCCAAATATCTTCGTTGGGGGAGAAAACTTCCATGGACAATATGAATTTAGTTGTTTAGAACATATGGAAAAAGCTGCTGATACTATAGTGGAGATAGCAAAATTAGCAAAAAAATAGTGGTAATTATTCAATGACGTAAGAAGAAATTTACTAGATTTATAATTTAATTATAGTATTTTAAGAAAAATACTTAAATACAAGATACAGCTATTTATAATTCAAAGATAAGTTTTGAATTATAAACGAGCTGTATTTTTTATACAAAGAACTTTTAAATTTGAAAAAAATGATAAAAAATCATGCAATAGCCTCAAATATATGGTACAATAGTAATGTATATTAACTAAAAAATTGAAACGAAAGTGAGGATGGTTGTAAGATGACTAAAAAAACATTTTATGTTACAACTCCTATTTATTACCCAAGTGGTAACTTACACATAGGGCATGCGTATACAACAGTAGCGTGTGACGCTTTAACAAGATATAAAAAATTAAGTGGATATGATACATACTTTTTAACAGGCACAGATGAACATGGTCAAAAAATTCAACAAAAAGCTCAGGAAAAGGGTATTTCAGAACAAGCTTATGTTGATGAAATGATTAAAGATATAAAAAGATTATGGGAAGCAATGGATATTAACTATAGCAAGTTTATCCGTACAACAGATGACTATCATGAAAGAGCAGTTGCTGAAATTTTCGATAAATTAGTTGAAAAAGGGGATATCTATCTTGGAGAATATAAAGGTTGGTATTCTATTAGTGATGAAGAGTATTTCACAGAAACTCAACTTCAGGAAGTTTTCAGAGATGAAGAAGGAAACATGATTGGTGGTATTGCACCAAGTGGAAATGAAGTTAAATTAGTTAGTGAAGAATGTTACTTCTTTAAAATGAGTAAATATGCTGATAGATTAGTTAAATACTATGACGAGCACCCAGAATTCATTTTACCTGAAAGCAGAAAAAATGAAATGCTTAATAACTTCATTAAACCAGGATTAGAAGATTTAGCGGTTACTCGTACAACTTTCGACTGGGGAGTAAAAGTAAAATCAAATCCAAAACACGTTGTATATGTTTGGATTGATGCTTTAGTTAACTATATTACAGCGCTAGGGTATGCAACTGGTGAAAGTGAAGAACTATTTAACAAATACTGGCCAGCTGATGTTCAAGTAGTAGGTAAAGAAATCGTACGTTTCCACGTTATTTATTGGCCAATACTTCTTATGGCATTAGATTTACCATTACCTAAGAAAATCTTCGCTCACGGTTGGTTATTAATGAAAGACGGTAAAATGAGTAAATCTAAAGGTAACGTAGTAGATCCTTATATGTTAATAGAGCGTTACGGATTAGATTCTGCGCGTTATTACCTACTACGTGAAGTACCATTTGGACAAGACGGTATTTTCACACCTGAGAGTTTCATTGATAGAATCAATTCAGATCTATCAAATGACTTAGGAAACCTATTAAATAGAACTATTTCTATGATTAATAAATACTGTGGTGGAGTAATTCCAAAATTCGTTGAACCAACTACAGAGTTTGATAAAGAGTTAATAGCTTTATCAAAAGAAGTTATTGCTGAATATGAAGAGTACATGGAAAACATGCAGTTCTCTAAAGCGTTAGAATCAGTTTGGAAATTCATTTCTAGAACTAATAAATATATTGACCAAACTACTCCATGGATTTTAGCAAAAGACGAAGCAAATCAACCTGAATTAGATAAAGTAATGAACTACTTAGCTGAAAGTCTTCGTATAGCTACAATTTTAATAGCACCAGCTTTAACAAAAGCACCAGCAGAAATTGCTAAACAATTAGGAATTAGAGAAGACTTATTAGTGTTTGAGTCTGCTAAAACATTTGGAGTGTTTGATGGAACTGTAAAAGTTGTAGAAAAACCAACTCCAATCTTCCCAAGATTTGATAAGGAAGTAGAAGTAGAGTATATTAAAGAACAAATGTCACCTAAGGCACTTGAGAACTTAGAAACAGAATCTAAAGAAGAAAAAGAAGATACATATGTTGAACTTGCAGAAGAAATCACAATTGATAAATTTTTTGAAACTTCTTTAAGAGTAGCAGAAGTATTAGAATGCGAAAAAGTTAAGAAAAGTTCAAAATTATTGAAATTCAAACTTGATTTAGGAAATCACCAAAGACAAATAGTTTCTGGTATTGCTAAATACTATGATCCAGCAGAATTAGTAGGTAAAAAAGTAGCTGTAGTAGCTAACTTAAAACCAGTTAAACTATGTGGCGAATTAAGTGAAGGAATGATTTTATCAGCAGAAAAAGATGGTATCTTACGAGTAGTTGAAATTAATGCTGAAATTCCTAATGGAGCAGAGATTAGATAATATGAAAAGAGAATGTAGTGAAAACTATATTCTCTTTTTTGGGTTCTATAATAAATGGTTGTATACTAAATCCGGGGCATGGAAAAGAGGGGTGACTTGAAAATCATAATTTCAAAGAAATAAGATTTTATTGAGTCCCCCCTGTAGTGTTTTATTAGATATCTAGAAAGCTTTATAAAGCGAATTTAGCTATTGATACACATTGTGTTTATGAGTTTTCATATAAACTTTGTTAAATTGGGCTAGCCTCTTAAATTTTTATCTAGTAGTTCCTTGGTTGTTCTGAGAATTAGAACTATTTTTATTTTCGTTATCGATATTTTTTGACTTTGGAGCTTCTCTATTTACTTCTGTTACGCGAATAGGATTAACCGGCACAAATGATCCATCGGTTACAAAATAAATCAATCTATTATTAGATATTCCAATTCCATTAATGTTCAACTGTGCTCCACTACCAAATGTTACACGAACTTTACTAGCTGATTCATCAGAATAAACATTTTGTGTAGCTAAGAATTTAATTGCTACTGGTCGAGAAATAAAGTCGTCAAGTTGATCGTTTTTAGAGTTCACTGATACGAATTTTCCATTTGCTGTGATATATTGTCCTTGTAAAGGTCCTGATGAAATATGATACATTAAGTATCCAGCAGGAGATACAATTTTGTTTACAGTTAGTTTAGTACCCGGTTCAATAACATCTCCTTGATCAGACCAACTAGCAGATTTGAAAGCGTGAATTTTTTTGTTTACTGTAACTTGACGATCTATATCAAATGAATATGATGAGAATGTTCCGGCAAGTTTTGCGGTTATTTCTTCATCTTGCGCATCAGAATCTATACGAGCAGCTTCCGCTTTTTCTTGTGCTTCTAATATTTTAGCTTTTTCTTCGGCTTCTTTTTGTTTTTTCATTTCTTCGGTAGTATCGACAGCTGTAGTATTTGTTTCACCAAAACTTACATAGTGTTCTTTAGAAGAAGAAATGAATTTCAATGTAATAAGAAAACAAATAGATAATGCTATTGCTAGAATGAATGAAGTAGAAATTTTAACTTTAATATTTTTAGAGATTCTATTAATTTTATCATAGTCTTCTACATTTTTTCTGAAAATTTTTTTAGAAATAAATGCTTTAAGATAAAGTAGAGATACTATGAAAATATTTCGTACTTTGTTATCGATATATTTAATTCTAAATGCAGTTTCTTCTTCATTGACTACTTCTTTTTTTATATTATGTAGTTCTTTTTTAAAATCATCAAGTTTGTATTCTATCTCAAGATTTTTTTGAATTTTTTCAATGATTTTTTTCTCAGATATAATATCTTTTTGAGTAATTTGTTTTTGAGATACTAGGCTATTGAGTCTTTTTTCTTCTAAAATAATTTTTTCTTTATCATCTTTTCTATTTTTTAGAGTTGAGATAATTAATTTTTTTTCTTCGATTTTATCCTCTAATGAAATTAGGGTAGTATTTAAAGAAAGAAGAGTGTTCTCATGCTCTCGCATTTCATTTTCTTTTTGTAAGAATTCTATTTTTTTCTTGTCTTCTAAGATTTGGAATTCTTTTTCTTTTCTTCTAAATGCTCTTTTTCTTTTTTCTGCCTGTTCTTTTTCGATACGCTGACGTTCTAGTTCTTTTTCGCGAGCAATACGTTCTTTTTCAAGACGTTCTTTTTCACGTTTTTCAGCTTTTTCTTTTTCAATACGTTGACGTTCTAGTTCTTTTTCGTGAGCAATACGTTCTTTTTCAAGGCGTTCTTTTTCGCGTTTTTCAGCCTTTTCTTTTTCGATACGCTGACGTTCTAGTTCTTTCTCACGAGCAATGCGCTCTTTTTCAAGACGCTCTCTTTCGCGTTGTTCAGCTTTTTCTTTTTCGATACGTTGACGTTCTAGTTCTTTCTCACGAGCAATGCGCTCTTTTTCAAGACGTTCTCTTTCACGTTTTTCAGCTTTTTCTCTTTCGATACGTTGGCGTTCTAGTTCTTTCTCACGAGCAATGCGCTCTTTTTCAAGACGTTCTCTTTCAGCGCGTGCAATCTCATTTTTTTTTCGTTCTTCTTCTATTTTTCGTTGTTGTTCTTCAAATTTCTTTTTTGCATTTTCTAGCTCGAGAGCGCGTTTTTTAAGTTCTTTTTCTTGTAATCTTACTTCTTTTTCTTTTTCACGAAGTTCTTTCTCCAGAGCTGATTCATCAAGATGACTTAGATTGTCAGCAAAAGAAGTTGTAGATTCATTATTTTTTAAATTAAAAGTTTTTACTTGTTTTTTTATACGACTAAAAAAAGATATAGAGCTATCTTTTTTTTCAATCGAATCTGCAGTCTCTTGTTCGACTACTTTTTCTTCTAGTTCTTTTGACATAAAAAAAATCCTTTCACACACTATTAATACTTATTATATCATAAATTTCATATATTATTGTATAAAAAATACTTAAAATGAAAGTAAATTATATAAAAAACTTTTATCTATAATTGAAATATGTTATCATTAGGTGTAGATAGTTTTATCAATAAATTATAAATTAGAGAGGTATAAATTATGAAGAAAACAATAAGCTTTAAGGGTACACCAGTAACAATTGAAGATAAATTAAATGTTGGAGATGTTTTTCCTAACTTCAGAGCTGTAACTAAGACTCTATCAGAATTTGAGTTATCAGATTATAAAGGGAAAAATGTAATTATCAATACATTCCCATCTATTGATACAGGAGTATGTGCTTTACAGACAATTAATTTTAATAAAGAAGTTCGTGATTTGGCAGATACTGTAGTAATAACAGTTTCAAAAGATTTACCGTTTGCTTTAGGTAGATTCTGTGCTGATAAAGAAATAAACAATGCAATTACTGTATCTGACTATAAATATCGTGATTTTGAAAACAACAATGGCCTTTTAGTTGAAGAATTAGGATTATTAACACGTTCTGTGTTTATTCTTGATAAAGACGGAGTTATTCGCTATAAAGAAGTACTAGAAGAAATTGGTGAAGAGCCAAATTATAAAGTTGCTTTAGATGAACTTAAGAAAATATAGTGGGGTAATCGATGACAGAATTAAAATATATAAATAAAGAAGATAATAAGAATTTACAAATCAAAGATCTAATTACATTAGGTCTCTATACAATATTATTAGTTCTTGTAATGGCGGTAGGTATTGGAATTTCTACACTATTGACATCAGTTATATTTGGAGGTAAAGTTTATTTTGCTACATATACATCTATTACTGCAGCGCTAGTTTGTGGTAGTGTATATAGTTTAATTTTCAATAAAATCAATAAAAACATGGCAATATTTATAATGATCGCAATTATCGGAATTTTTATGACGGTTTCTGGACACTCTGTAGTTGGAGGTGTTGTACTTATTATAGCGGCAGTTTTAGCGGAGATTGCTTTTAGATATGGGAATGAATATTTATCATACTTATTCTTTAATCTAGGAAATATTGGTATTATTCTACCGATGTTCTTTATGAAAGATTCATATGTAAAACATCTTCAAAATAGAAATTATTCAGATGAAAAGATAAATCTAGTAATGAGTAGTACAGATATGAAGACATTTATTTTTATAGTTATCTTTACTATAATATTCTCAATAATTGGAACATATCTAGGAAGAAAATTATACTTTAAGAATTTCAATAAAGCAGGACTATAGAATGTTAAGGTTAGATATTAGAACTAAGATTTTTATATTAGTAATTGCTAATATACTAATGTTTAAAATGATGACAGTACCTGTTCACCTTATAGTAGCACTATGCTTTTCAATATACTTAGGAATTAGTTCTAACTTTAAGAGAATGAGTAGATTTTTTGGTATATATCTTTTCTTTACTGCATATGAAGTATTTTTTGCTCATACAGTTACGTTACAGGTTATTGATAGTTTCTTGTTATTAACTGCATTAATGTTTAAGACACTGTATTTCCCATTATGTGCAGGTATGGCTTTAGTAAGTAGTTCAAAAGTTTCGGAACTAATCTGCTTTTTGAGAAGCATAAAGTTACCAAAGAAAATGATTATAGTACTAGCAGTACTATATAGATTTTTCCCGGTTTTACTTACAGATTATAAGTTAATAAAGAATTCATTACGAATGAAAGGAATTGGAGTAAGTAGAGGTTACTACTTACTTCATCCAATTAAATTCTTTGAATATGTATTTGTTCCTTATGTAATTATAAGTACCAATATAGCAAATGAGCTGTCGGTGTCTTGTTTATGCAGAGGGATAGATAACGAAGAGAAACCAAGTAGTTATATTGAATTAAAGTTTAATAAGAGTGATTATCTAACTATGGTTATTGTAGCAAGTGCTTTTTGTTATATTATGTATATGAGGTGATAAATTGATAACATTTAAAAATTTTAATTATAAATATATTGAATCGAAAAAATTAAATATTGAAGATTTATCACTAGATATAAAAAAAGGTGAATGTATTCTCTTTACTGGTGCTAGTGGTTGTGGAAAAACTTCTATTTTACGAGTTTTAAATGGATTAGCTCCAGAATTTTTTGATGGTGGATATAGTGGTGAATTTAAAGTAGCCCATCTAAATATTGGAGATAGATTAAAAGAATTTTCAAAGGTTGTGGGAAGTGTTTTTCAAAATCCTAAAAACCAGTTTTTTAATCTAGATTCTACGAGTGAACTTGCCTTTAGTATGGAAAATTATGGTTATTCTAAATCAGAGATACAAAGTAGAATTGATGAAGTGATATCAGAATTTTCTGCGGAATATCTGTTGGAAAGAAATGTCTTAGAACTAAGTGGTGGAGAAAAACAAAAACTAGCTTTTATGGCTAGTATGATGTTAGACGCGGATGTTTATGTTCTAGATGAGATAACTAGTAATCTAGATTTGAAGGCGATACAGCTTATTTCATCAATAATTGAAACATTGAAGAAAAAAGGTAAAACTATAGTTGTTGCTGAACATAGAATATATTATCTAAAAGATTTAATTGATAGAATGTATATTATTAAAGACGGTAAATTAATTCATGAAGTTACTAAAGAACAGCTATCAGATTTTGACAGCAAATCTTGTCACACAAGACAGATTGATTTATCTAAAGTAGAGCTAGGTAATAAAGAGAATAGAAATTTTAAAGAAGACTTTTTAAATATCGAAAGACTTGAATATAAAGTTCATGATAGGAAAGTTGAACTCCAAAGTGAAAGTTTTGCAGCTTCAAAAATCTATACTATTATTGGTGATAATGGTTGTGGGAAAACAACTTTTGCTAATGCTCTATGCGGTCTGCATAAATCAAAACATAAAATTAAATTAGATGAAAAATATCTAAATAATAAAGGTTTAGTAAAAAATGCATTTCAAGTAATGCAAGATGTTAACTATCAATTATTTACTAATCAGGTTGAAAAAGAAATTAAATTAGGTAGCGATAATTTATCGTTATTTGATGAAGTTGTAGATAGATTAAACATTAGAAAATTTTTAGATAGACATCCGAATACTTTATCTGGTGGAGAAAAGCAAAGAGTCGCTATTGCTTCTGCACTTTTATCAAATAAAAAAGTACTAATCTTTGACGAACCAACTAGCGGTTTAGATTATGTTAATATGATTGAACTAAGTCGGTTGATAGAAGAAATCGCTAAGAATGATGTTGTAATATTTATAATTACACATGATTATGAGTTCTTATGTCAGATTTCAGATGAAGTTCTTTATTTTGACAAAGAAGGCATAAAAGAGCGTATCGATGTTAATGAAGAAAATAAAAATAGAATATTAGAATTAATGGGAGTGACTCAAAAGTCCTAAATTTTCAAAAAGTGTATATTATAGCTCATAGACGCAGTGGTTTATTGATATCTAAATACACTTTATAAAAGCTTTTTAGATATCTAATAAACTGTACGGGGGCGACTCGACAAAATCTTGTTTCTTAAGAAATCACGATTTTTGAGTCGCTCCCATTTCTTAACTCAAATGAGTTGTTAAATTGAATGTATCGTGATAAAATATATAAGTTACAAAAAATAATTAGGATAAGGAGGGAACTTATGTCATACGCTTCAGATATGAAGAAAGAATTAACTTTAATAGAAATAACAAAAGATAGAGAATTTTTATCAGAGTTATCAGCCTTAATAAAGATGAATGGTGTATTAAATATATCAAATGGTAGATTAAGTTTAAGCTTTCAAACAGAAAATGCGTCTATAGCAAGAAGAATGTTTTCATTAATAAAGTTTTTCTATGATGTTCACGTGAATATATCTGTTAGAAAAAAATTGAAATTGAAGAAAAATAATGTATATATTTGTCGTTTAGATCAACATGTAAAAGAGATACTAACTGATTTGTATATATTAAATGATAACTATACAATGAGAATTGATATAGCAAAAGAATTAATAGATACTGATGAGAAGAAGAGAGCTTATCTACGTGGCGCATTTTTAGCAGGAGGATCTATTAATAACCCTCGTACTTCTAGTTATCATATGGAAATTTTCTCTTCTTACGAAGAACATAATAAGGAATTAAATGAGCTTTTAAATAGCTATAAATTGAATGCTAGAAGTCTTGAAAGAAAAAAAGGTTTTATAGTTTATATTAAAGAATCTGAAAAAATAGCAGAGTTTATTAATCTTGTTGGAGCTTTTCAAGCACTATTCCAATTTGAAGACGAAAGAATTGTTAGAGATATTAATAACTCAGTTAATAGAATGCAAAACTGCGATATGGCTAATATGAATAAAACTGTTAATGCTTCAGCAAAACAGGTTGAGGACATCAATATAATTGAGGAAAGAATTGGATTAGATAATATTGATGAGAAACTTAGAGTTGTTGCTGAGGCTAGACTTAAATATCCAGAATATCCTTTAAAAGAAATAGCAGAAATGATTGAGGATGGGAAATTATCTAAGTCAGGCTTAAATCATAGATTTAGAAAAATTGCTAAAATAGCTAAGGAATTAAAAGAAGGTACGTATCAAGTAAAATAATAAAGTGAGGAAAAACGATGAGTAAGTGGGATGAACAAATATTAGTAGTTAATAGAAAAGAATTATTTAATAATGAAGAAAATCATTTCTATGGATTTATAGAAAAAAATGATGAAAAAACCGAGAAAATCATTTCTACATTTGAATCATACGAAGTTAAACGTCGAGGTGATATGGAAGAAGATCCAAATTATAAGCAATTGATTGGTTATGTTTTACTAAAAGATATAACTACAGGTGAAGTACTAGTTTATAAACGTCTAGTAGGTGGAGGAGAAGCTAGACTTCATGGGAAAGCATCTGTTGGTATTGGTGGTCATATGAATGAAGTTGAAGGAAAAACAATTTTTAAAATGTTAAAAATTAATGCTGCACGTGAATTAAATGAGGAAGTTGGAGTTTCAGAAGAAGATGCTTTAAATAACCTACATTTTATTGGGTTAATAAATGATGATAAAACTGAAGTTGGTCAAGTGCATATAGGAGTTGTTTACGAATGTAAAGTTGATAAACAACTTGTAGAAGTTAAGGAAGATGATACTCTTGTTATTAAATGGATGACAGGAGAAGAAGCCAAAGCAGAAGAAAATTATGAGACTTGGTCAGAATTTTTAAAACCAATATTTTAATAAATAAAAGGGCTAACCCAAAAGTCCTAAATTTTAACAAGGTTTATATGAAAACTCATAGATGCAGTGGTTTATTGATATCTAAATTCGCTTTTTAAAAGCTTTTTAGATATCTAATAAACTTTACGGGGGTGACTCGATAAAATCGATTTCTTTGAAATCGCGATTTTTGAGGCACTCTTTTTTGTTTGTAATAAAATCTGACGTATAATTGAAGAATAGTGCTAAAAAGTGTAATATATGGATAAGGAATTAAAACGAAAAAAATTTATAGATTATAAATTTATAAATTTAAAAAAGTTGATGTAAGAAAATATAACATTTAAAAGGAAGGATGATAGTATGTTAAATATTAAAATGGATATGATACAAACAGTAGGACTTGCTGTTGTTATTTTGATAATAGGTAGATTTTTACGAAAGAAAGTTAAATTTTTTGAAACGTATTGTATACCTTCACCGGTTATAGGAGGATTTTTATTTGCGATTATTAATTTGTGCCTACGACAAACTAATTTGATAATATTTGAATTCGACAATACACTTCAAAGCTTCTTTATGACATTGTTCTTCACAAGTATCGGGTTTAATGCAAGCTGGAAATTGTTAAAAGTAGGTGGAAGAAAAGTTATTATGTTTTTAATTGTTTCAATAATATTAGTAGTGCTACAAAATATTTTAGCCGTAGGGATTGGATATGCAACAGGGATTGATCCACTAATTGCATTATTAACAGGTTCAACGGCAATGACAGGAGGGCACGGAACAGCGGCGGCAATGGCACCTATTGTAGAAGAGTTAGGTCACACTGGAGCTAAGAGCGTAGCGATTGCGGCGGCTACATTTGGACTAATTGCTGGTTCAAGTTTAGGAGGACCGCTTGCGAACAGATTGATAAAAGGGAAAAAATTAGAAGTAGTAGCTGAAGAAGTTGATAATGAACAAGTTAGAAATGATGAGTTTTTATTTAATAATGATGTAAAAAAACTAGATGGTGAAAGTTTTGCTAAGGCATTTTTCATGATATTATTAGCGATGTTTATAGGAAGTTATGTATCAACATTTTTAAATCAATTTTTGAAATTTCCTAGTTATATAGGGCCTATGATAGTAGCAGCAATACTAAGAAATATATCAGACCATACAACTAAATTTGATTTACACTATGAAGAAGTACATATTCTAGAAGATGTTTCGTTGAACTTATTCCTTGGAATGGCAATGATTAGTTTAAAATTATGGGAATTAAGTAGTGTGGCAGGTCAACTAGCAGTATTATTACTTGCACAAGCGGTTTTAGCATGGGTATTTATTTACTTTGTAACATTTAGATTTATGGGTAGAAATTATGATGCAGCAGTATTATCTGCAGGACATGCAGGTTTTGGACTTGGGGCAACACCTAATGGAATAGCCAACATGCAGAGCGTTTGTGATAAATATAAACATTCTCATATAGCATTCTTTGTAATGCCTATAGTAGGGGCACTATTTATAGACTTCTTTAATGTAGCAATAATAAGTGGATTCTTCTCGTTTTTGTCTAGATAGAAGAAAATTTGGCTTGATTAAGTGTCTTAATCAAGCCATTTTTTGAAATTGCTTGATGAATGTTTTGATGTGTAATATAATAGTAGATGTTGACTCAAAAGTCTTAGAACTTAACAAAGTTCATATGAGAACTCAAAGACGAAGTGGTTTATTGATAGCTAAGTTTGCTTTATAAAAGCTTTTTAGATATCTAATAAACTTTGCAGGGGTGACTTGAGAAAATCGATTTCTTCGAAATCACGATTTTAGAGTTACTCCCAGAAATCATTTGAGATAAGGAGAAAGCAGTGAAGAATAAAACATATTTTATAAGAAGAGTTTCTGTTGGTATTGCAAGTATTATTATCGGTTTAAGTGTTTGGGAAATTGGCACGGTAAACGCTGCAATAAATTCTAATATATCAACGAGTAGTAAAGTTATTATTGATGAAGATGGAGTTAGACCAATTGCTGAACCAAATCCGTCGGAGAATGTAAAAGAAGAATTGAAAAGAAAACCACCTATAAAATCAGAGGAGAAACCAGCGTTAAAGCCAATAGAAAAGCCATCGGAAAAACCAACAAAAAAAACTGAAGAAAAGCCGTTGGAAGAATCATCGGAAAAATCAACTGAAAAGCCGATAGAGCAACTACCTGTTAAATCACTAGAAAAGGCAACAGAAAAACCAACTACTAATTTTTTAGAAACAAAATCTAAAGTGGAAATTAAAAACGATGTATTAGTAGGGAATTTATCTGGACGTGAAATTAAGGTTTCTTTTAAAAAAGGTAGTATCTCTGCTGAAAAATTGTATGTAGAACCGTTAAATGATAATGATTTAAACCAGACTATTAAGAATAAACTAGGTAGTGATTATAATATTATAGAGACTTTTGAGATTCATTTTGAAAAAGATGATAAAAAAGTGGACAGTAGTGTAGAACGTACAGTTACCGTTGCTGTTGTGAAAAAAGATAATACCGAATTAGAAGTTTATCATATAGCTGATGAAGATACTCTTGAGAAAGTAAATAGTAGCTATAGTACTGGTGAGTTGAGATTTAATATAAAGCATTTCAGTAAGTTTACTATAGTAGAACGTATAAAAATAGGTAGCAAGGATTTAGAAGAAAGAACAAAAATTGTAATTCTAGAAAAAATAGAAAATAAAGAAAAAGAAAATAATGAGTTACCCGAAACAAAGAGTATTAAAGATGAAAAAAAATTGAAAATACTTCCTAATACGGGTATATCTGTAAATTCATTTATTTCTACAGGATTTATTTTATTAACTGTAGCTAGTATTATAAGAAAAAAGAAAAATTATATATAACCAATTAAATATAAAAAAACATATGGATATCATACTGAATTATGCAGTTGGTATCCATTTTTTGTATTTTAAGGTTCAAATTATATAAGTATAAGTATTATAAATAAGATTTTAGTGTGTTGGTGATAAACATAATTTTTTAAATGTCCTTAATTATTAAAGTTTATTAAATCAAAGTTTTATTTTATAAGTAAGAAAAAAATATAAAAATATTAAATTCAAAAACAGTAAATCGTAAAGATAACTATTTACAAAGAAAGATAATCGTGTTATAATAAATCGAAATTATTTCGAATTATATAATTGAGGAGAAAATACATGAACAAGAAAAAAATGATAATTACTGGTGCCTGTGGTTTATTAGTAATCGGATTATCTGCATTCGCAGGATACGAATACGGAAAACACCAAGCATATGAATCTGCACCACTAGTGCAAAATACAGCACAAGCAAAAAAAATTAATTACTCTGACAAAGTTAGCTCAGTAGTAGTAAGTGAAATTACGGAAGATGGTTATGTTACACTTCATGGTGATCATAGCCATTATGAAAAAGGATTAATACCTTATAACGCTAAAATTCTTGATTCATTAGTTTATAAAAATAAAGACTATAAACTAAAAAATGAAGATATTCAGTATGAACTTGCTGAAGGTTATGTTATAAAAGTAAATGGTAAATATTACTATTATCCAAAAGAAGGAACAACTCAAAATAACGTTGTAGATGAAAAAACTGCGAAAGAAATTTCTGCACATGCACATCATCACCATGGAGAATCTAGCGAATCTAAAGGAAATGGAGATAACTACACATTTAATCCAAAAGATATAGTAAGTGAAACTCAAGATGGTTACGTAGTTCGCCATGGAGATCACTTCCACTATATTAAGAAGAGTGAATTATCAAGCACACAATTATCACAAGCAAAAGAAGCTGGAGTTAATCCTTCTTTAGCATCATCAACAGCAGGAGTAACAACTCCAACGAGTGATGGCTATATCTTCAAAGGTGAAAGTGACATTATAGGAAGAAACAGTTTTGGCTTTATAGTTCAACACGGTAGTCATCAACATATAATTCCATATTCACAATTAAGAGGAACACAATGGGAATATTTATTAAATGATCAAGGAACTATAACTAATAACACTAATACAACAGTAGTAAACACTCCAAAAACTAATATAGCAAATGACAATCATCATGACCATCATGAAAATATATCAAACGATGAGCATAATGAACATTCATTAGAACATGGAGATGATTATAAATTTGATCCAAAAGATATAGTAAGCGAAGATGAAAATGGATATACAGTACGCCATGGAGATCATTTCCACTATATTCCAAAGAATAAAGTAGAAAAACCTGTCGAAACTGCTAAACCAACGCCAGCAATCTCTACGCCTACTGTTTCTAAAGCAAGTAAAGTAGAGAAACCAGCTGAAATTGCTAAACCAGCTCCAGTTATCCCTACTCCTGCACTTCCTGAAGTAAATAAAGCAGAAAAACCTGCCGAAACTGTTAAACCAGTTCCGGTTGTTACGGTTCCAGTTTTACCTGAAGTGAAAAATGAAGAGAAACAAAAAGTAGAAGAAACAGTTGTAAGACCTAGCATCTTATCATTTGCTGGAGTTCAATTTGAGACTAGTGATGGGTTTAAACTGTCTGATGATAGTATTACAACACCGACTTCAACAGGGCTTTTAGTAGCTCATAGTGGGCATCAACATTTTATATTCTATAAACAATTAGTAAATTCTAAATTTGAAAAATTAATTCCTCATCAATATCTAAATAAAGCCAAAGAAGAGTATGTTGAGTTAGAGAAAGAAGTTAATGATAAGATTAATTATATTTCTAAAAAGAATAATATAGATAAAGATAAATTTAGTTATGTTATTACTTCAAACGGGGATGCAATTTCATATAATGGAAAAATGGAGTTGTTAAAAGATATAAATATCAAAGAAGATGCGGAGACAAATAATTCGAATATATTAGGCACTGAAGAAAATAATTCTACAAGTAATAATTCTGCAACTACTAACACAGAGACACCTAATAATTTAGTAGAAGGGAAAAATGAAACTTCTTCAGAAGAAAAAGAAATTGAAGAAAAAACTGATTATGTTGCTAAACAATTAAATATAGATAAAAGTGCTATAAAATTAATTGAAACAGCAGAAGGTAAGGCGGTGGTATATCCACATGGAGATCATAGCCATACTATATTGCTTAAAGATATAGATACATCAAAACCTTTGGCAGATCCACATAGTAATTCGGGAGCTGAGACGTTGAAAAAATTAGGATTTGATGATGACATTATCCATGATATTCAACATGCATCAGCTGACACTGATTTTCCTGCACAAGAGACAAATGTAGAGAAAATGAAAGAGTGGTTGAAAACTGTTAAGTATCTAAACATAGGTCAAAACAAAGATCCACTCAAAAGGAATGGATTGGACCTTATGCCAAATATTGAAGTTCTAGGTATTGGATATACTTCTATCGATGATATTACACCTGTCTATAAATTCAAGAAATTGAAACAATTATATGTATCAAGAACTGGTATTAAGGATTACTCATTTATAAAAAATATACCAACATTAGAAGGGATTGATTTCTCTGAAAATGATATACAAGATATCTCATTCTTAAAAGATTATCCAAATTTAAAATTAGTATCTGCTGCAGGAAATAATATTGAAAATATTGATGTACTAAAAAATCTTACTAACTTAGAGTCGTTGAATTTAGACAATAACAAGATTAAAGATATCTCAGCTCTAAAAGATTTAAATCACTTAAGAGCAGTTAGTCTTGAAAATAATAATATTACAAAATTAGATGCATTGAGCAGTAAAAATGAATTAGAACGCTTATTCTTATCTAATAATAGTGGCTTAGAATTAGCAACTCTTAAAAATAATAGTTTAGAGCAACTGACGGCAAATAATAGTAATATTAGAGATTTAAGTGTTGTTTCTAACTTGCCTAAGTTGAAAAAAATAGTAGCAAATGATAATAAAATAACAACATTATCTCATTTGAAAAATGCTAAAGTTTTAGAAAGTGTAGAAGTTAATAATAATAAAATTGATAGTTTGGATTTTGAGAACAGTACAATTACAAGTCTAGAAATTAAAAACAATAAATTAGAAGAAATTAATAACATTAATAAACTATCTGCACTTGAGAATTTAGATGCTAGTGGCAATAAAATTAGTGAGTTCCCATCTAATAAACAAGATAAATTAATTAATCTAATAGTTAAAAACAATGTTATTAGATCAATGGAAAATGTAAATAATCTTACGTCGTTAAAATACTTAACAATGTCAAATAACTATGTATCTACATTAACATTGAAAGAAAAAAATAAAACTTTAGAATACCTAGATATAAGTCATAATACTGTTCCAAAAGAAGAGTTAGAAATTCCAAGTGATGGAAATATTCCAAAAGGAATAATGAGTAATTTTGAGAAGGTTGAAGGTGGAGATATAAAAGAAAATTATGTGCTATCTGCTGATTATATTATAGAACAGGCAGAAAAATTACAAGAAGAGATATTAAAACTTAAAGAAGAGAAAAAATTAGCTCCAGAAGTTGCTGATGAATTAAAACAAAAAGCTCGTATTATTTATCTTGATATGTCTTATAGTGTAGATCAAAGCAGAAATAAACAAATTGATTTAGAAAAACAATTGAGTGAAATAAGAAAACAGGTTAAAGATAATTTAGTAACACCAACTACTGAGGTAGCTAATAAAGAAAATTCAGTTACCGAGTCATCTAATACAGAAACTGAGCATACTTCAGAAGTACATAATCATAATAAAGCAGAGCACGATTCAGAAACGCATAATCATAATGAAGCTGAAGAACATGATTTTGTATTCGATGTGAATAATATAGTTAGTGAAGAAGGTGATGG
This sequence comes from Gemella sp., assembly GCF_057272915.1. Classification (NCBI taxonomy): domain Bacteria; kingdom Bacillati; phylum Bacillota; class Bacilli; order Caryophanales; family Gemellaceae; genus Gemella; species Gemella sp. The sequence goes on along the minus strand of NZ_DBHIUF010000009.1, from coordinate 41,553 downwards.
ATATATTGTAAAACATGGTGATCATAATCACTTTGTTAAAAAATCTGATTTATCAGCTAAACAACTAGAAGAAGCAAAAGAATTTTTAGCTAAGAAAGGTGCAGCAACAACAACCGAAGATAAAGCAACTATAGATAGTAAGAAAAATTATATTGCATTATTTTACGGAATAAATGTAAGCGATATTACAGTTGATAATAACACATTAGTATTTAACTATAACGGTGTTCTTAAACGTCTTTCACTTAGTGACATAACTGTTCCAGTGATGAGCGCAGATTTAGAAGGAGATTTTGAAAAAGAAATAACAGCATTGGCAAGTAGTATGAACACAACAGTCGAACATATACAGGTTCAAGATGGTCAAATGATAGTAAATCATGGTGATCATAACCATTATTATCCAATTAAGAGTCCTGGATGGAGACTATATAATCAAAACAAAATACCTTATATAGAGATTCCAAAAGTAAATGGGAATATTGATGAAGCTGTAGTTAATAGTAGATTAACAGAATTAGAAAATAAAGCCCAGACTGTACTCGCTAATAATCCGGCGAAATTAAGAAAAGTACTGAATTGGTTAAATAACTTTAGGGATGTTAGTTTAGCATGGCATGTCACAGCAACAGACGGATATTTACAAGCATTAGACAAGTTTGAAAAAACCCAAATTAATGCATAACTTTATATTATAAAAATAAAAGATAGTGGAGTGGAAAAAGGTAGTCCAAAGCCACTATCTTTTTATAAAGGATTTTTATCTGGAAAGGGTTGGGAAAAAGACTCAAGGAGTTTATGTAAACTCTTTGAGTCTTTCTTTATTTTATTGTTTTTGAGAATAATTAATTAGTCTCTTTCAATTTTAGTGATTCCACGCATGTATGGGCGAAGAACTTCTGGTACTGTGATAGAACCATCTTCATTTTGATAGTTTTCGATTATAGCAGCTAGACAGCGTCCTACCGCTAATCCAGAACCGTTTAATGTGTGAAGGAATTCAACTTTTCCAGTATCTTCACGTTTGAAACGCATGTTTGCACGACGCGCTTGGAAATCTGTACAGTTTGAACAAGAACTGATTTCTTTATAAGCGTTATAACTTGGTAACCAAACTTCGATATCGTAAGTTTTAGCACTAGAGAATCCTGTATCTCCAGAACATAGAGTAATTACACGATATGGTAAGTTTAATTTTTTAAGGATATTTTCAGCATGTCCAGTCATAATTTCTAATTGTTCATATGAATTTTCAGGTTTAGCAAAACGTACCATTTCTACTTTATTGAATTGGTGAAGACGGATTAATCCACGAGTATCACGACCAGCACTTCCTGCTTCAGATCTGAAACAGATACTGAATGCTGTAACACCTTTTGGTAACATATCTTCAGTTAAGATTTCTCCATTGTAGTAGTTTGTTAATGGAACTTCTGCTGTAGGAATAAGAGTTAATCCTTCAGATTCTACTGTATATACATCTTCAACGAATTTAGGGAATTGACCTGTACCAAATAGAGCAGTTCTATTAACTAATTGAGGTACCATGAATTCTTCGTATCCATGTTCAACAACATGAGTATCAATCATAAAGTTGATTAATGCACGTTCAAGAAGAGCTCCAGCTTTTTTGTAGTATACGAATCTACTTCCAGAGATTTTTGCTGCACGTTCGAAATCAGCAATATCTAATTCTTCAACTAAATCCCAGTGGGCTTTTGGTTCGAAGTCAAATTCTCTTACTTGTCCGATACGACGAACTTCGATGTTTTCGTCTTCATCTTCACCGATAGGAGTCTCATCAGAGATAAGGTTAGGTATTCTAATAATTTTTTCGTTAATTTCTTCAGCGATTTGTTTAACTTCAATATCACGAGTTGTAATTTCATCAGAAACGTGTTTCATATCTGCAATTACATCTGAAGCATCTTCACGTTTTCTTTTTAGGATAGCAATCTCTTCACTTTTTTTGTTACGAAGTGCTTTTAGATCTTCTACTTGAACAAGTAGTTCACGACGTTTTTTATCTAAGTCGATAAGTAGGTCAACTACATCTGTTTCTAAGTTTCTTGCTGCTAATTTTTCTTTTACCATTTCAGGATTTGCTCTGAATAATTTAATATCTAACATAATTGTATGCTCCTTCTAAATAATTTATTTTGATTGAATTTTACAAGTAAAATAAAAAATCCCTTACGTCAAAGACGCAAGGGACGATTAATTTCTATACCGTGGTTCCACCCAAATTCAATCTAAAAGATTCTTGAAATTTAATTTGATATTATTTATAGTAGAATTTTAAAATAAACAATAAGTACTTTCAGCATTTGTACTCTCTCTGGGAATGTTCTTAGATTAAAACATGTCTATAATCAAATTTTATATATTTATTTAATATAATTTTACTCTATTTTTATCTTTTTTGTCAAGTCTTTTTAGGTTATTTTTCTTCTGTTGAATTATTTGAAGTTTCCTCTGTTGGTGTAGTTGTGTTGTTAGAAGTTTTTTCTTTTTCTGTGTTGTTTTTGTTTTCGTTGCTTGTTGTGTTGTTTTCTGGATTTGAAACTTCGCTTTCTGAGTTAAGAGTCGTACTATTTTCATTTTCTGTTGAAGCTTCTTTTGGTTTAGCATTTGCCAATAATGCAGCAAGTAATCTATCGATATCATTAATTAATATCGTTTCGGCTTTTCCTCCAAGTGTGAAGTTCACCGCTTTTCCATATGGTGTTTCAATAACATTTAATGAATCTGGAGAAAGTTTAAAGATTCCCGCAAGTAAGTTTACTTTTGCAGTTTCTTCTGGAGTAAGTTCTACTTTTTTATTATCTGTCGTATTATTTTCTTCTTTAGGTGTACTTACTTCATTGTTAGGTTGATTTCCAGTGTTACTACCATTATTTGTGTTATTATCTTTTTCTTCTTCTGGTTTCACTTCAGTGGCTGGAGTAGTAGTTTCAGTTTTTTCTGTTGTTTTATTTGCATATTTTTCAAAATCTGCTCTGTCATATTTAGCATTAGAGAATTCGATTGGAAATGAAGGATTGTTGGCTTCTTTAGCGAATTGATCAGCTGAAGAGCGAAGTGTTGCACCATCACTGTCAGTCTTATTTAATTTATTATAGTTCTTACCGAATTCTACTTTTGAACTTTCATTATGTTCCAGTGCATAGTGAAGAGCATTTTTCGCATTAATCAGTCTTGTTACAAGTGTTCTCATTGGTGTTCTAGTGATAGATGCTTGAGATTCATAAGAATCTTTTACAAGAGAAGCAAGTTCTTCACGTAAGTTATTATCAATTTTGTCACTATCAATATTTTCTAAAAAGTATTTTATGTAACTAACTGTTGTTATACCTTCACGATCTTCGAATTTTTTAAGTTCATCTAACATATGGCTAACTTTGTTTAGTGTATTAGCATCTTTATTTGAGCTAGCTTCATTTAACTCGTTAGTTAAGTCAGTTTTTGAAAGACCATATTTTTCAATATCAGTGTCTTTGATTCTATTTAGTAGAGTATTATATTTTTTAACTAATTCATCATTTTTAGAAGTATCCGCATTAGCTTCTTCTTGGATGTATTTTTTATCAAAATTATTTAACATTTCAAGGTAACCGTTAGTAGAGTTAGTTGGTAATTCTTCTATTGTTGCACGTAATTGATCTAGTGCACGGTTTACACGGTTTGCTTGTTTTTTATCATCGCTGTGTTTAGCAAGGTTATTAGCTTTAAGTTCCTCGATACGTTTGAATACAGCTTCTTTATCGAAGTCTCCTGAAACATAGTTTCCTGTGATATTAGGAATTCTATTTTTGTAATAAATATCTGCACCTTTAGATAAAATTTTAACAAAGTGATCGTGGTCTCCGTGAGGTATTACAAATTTATCCCCATCACGTTTAATTTTATCTGCAGGAATACCTGTTCGTTTTGATAAAGCAAGTAATTCATTTTCAAAATCCACTTCATCGTCACCTGTAACCTCTGGAATATGGAATTTCTCACGAGGAATCAGATATGGGTGAATGTGTGTTGGATCGTAAGCGTGAGCTGGTTCATTGAATACGAAGAAATCTTTTGTTACTTTAACAGCTTCTTTTGGTACTCCGTAGACTTCAGCGATGTAGTTAATTTGTTTTTGAATTTCTTCAGTAATATTTACGTCAGTCTCATCAATATGAATTGCATTTAATAATACAGTGTGACTATGATCACCATGAGGATAAGTTAATGCTTGACCGCTTTCAGTTTCTACTAATTTAATAAGTTTAGGGTCAATTCCTAGTATTTTAGCAAGGTGATTAATTTTTTTAGTCACTTCTTCAGAATAATTTTCTTTATTTTCTGTATTATTTTCTTCTTTGTTGTTTTCTGTTGGCTTTTCAGTAGTTGACTCAGTTACATTGTTAACATTAATATTATCTAATAATGTTGTTTTACCGTCATATGAAAGAGCATCTCCTTGTGCTGTAGATACATATTTAATTGAGCTTTTATCAATGTTATTTTTATTTGATAAGTAATTTATTTTTTCAGTTACTTTATCTTCTAATTCTTTATACTCTTTTTTAGCTTGTTCTAAATATTTTTCAGGAATTAATTTTTCAAATTTAGAATTCACTAGTTGTTTATAGTATACAAAGTGTTGGTGTCCATTATGATCAATCACTAGTCCTAATGAAGTCGGAGTACCAACAGTATTTTCATTTAAAATAAACCCATCACTAGTCTCAAATTGAACTCCAGCAAATGATAAAATGCTAGGTCTTACAACTATTTCTTCTACTTTTGGTTTCTCTTCATTTTTCACTTCAGGTAAAACTGGAACCGGAACAACCGGAACTGGTTTAACAGTTTTGGCAGGTTTTTCTGCTTTATTTACTTCAGGAAGTGCAGGAGTAGGGATAACTGGAGCTGGTTTAGCAATTTCAGCTGGTTTCTCTACTTTACTTGCTTTAGAAACAGTAGGCGTAGAGATTGCTGGCGTTGGTTTAGCAGTTTCGACAGGTTTTTCTACTTTATTCTTTGGAATATAGTGGAAATGATCTCCATGGCGTACTGTATATCCATTTTCATCTTCGCTTACTATATCTTTTGGATCAAATTTATAATCATCTCCATGTTCTAATGAATGTTCATTATGCTCATCGTTTGATATATTTTCATGATGGTCATGATGATTGTCATTTGCTATATTAGTTTTTGGAGTGTTTACTACTGTTGTATTAGTGTTATTAGTTATAGTTCCTTGATCATTTAATAAATATTCCCATTGTGTTCCTCTTAATTGTGAATATGGAATTATATGTTGATGACTACCGTGTTGAACTATAAAGCCAAAACTGTTTCTTCCTATAATGTCACTTTCACCTTTGAAGATATAGCCATCACTCGTTGGAGTTGTTACTCCTGCTGTTGATGATGCTAAAGAAGGATTAACTCCAGCTTCTTTTGCTTGTGATAATTGTGTGCTTGATAATTCACTCTTCTTAATATAGTGGAAGTGATCTCCATGGCGAACTACGTAACCATCTTGAGTTTCACTTACTATATCTTTTGGATTAAATGTGTAGTTATCTCCATTTCCTTTAGATTCGCTAGATTCTCCATGGTGATGATGTGCATGTGCAGAAATTTCTTTCGCAGTTTTTTCATCTACAACGTTATTTTGAGTTGTTCCTTCTTTTGGATAATAGTAATATTTACCATTTACTTTTATAACATAACCTTCAGCAAGTTCATACTGAATATCTTCATTTTTTAGTTTATAGTCTTTATTTTTATAAACTAATGAATCAAGAATTTTAGCGTTATAAGGTATTAATCCTTTTTCATAATGGCTATGATCACCATGAAGTGTAACATAACCATCTTCCGTAATTTCACTTACTACTACTGAGCTAACTTTGTCAGAGTAATTAATTTTTTTTGCTTGTGCTGTATTTTGCACTAGTGGTGCAGATTCATATGCTTGGTGTTTTCCGTATTCATATCCTGCGAATGCAGATAATCCGATTACTAATGAACCGCAGGCACCAGTAATTATCATCTTTTTCTTGTTCATGTATTTTCTCCTTATATTCAATTCAAAACAATTCCGATTTATTATAACATGATTATTTACGGTTGTAAATAGTTGTGTTTACGATTTGTAAAAAATATTATTTATTAAATTTGTATATACTTAGTTGTTTTAAAAATGTAATAATTTTATGATATTTAGAAAGCGAAATTATATTTTTTAATTAAAAGCTGTGATATAATTAATCATATATATAGTCAGAAAGGAGAAATAGTTATGACACAATTTGATTTTAAAAAGTTGGTTGATGCTGAGTATTTATTAAATAATAGAACAAATAGCAATGTCGTTGTAATAGATGCACGTGGAGGAATGCTTGAAGAAGGTTCTTTAATGTATGACAAAGCAATCGTTGTTGATTGGACTGATATAAGTTTACTTGGAGAATTTGGGGGAGAAGATTTAGGAAAATTATTATCTAAAGAGAATTATCAACAAATTTTCTCTAAACTAGGAATTACAGATGAATCTGAAGTACTAGTATATGGTTTTACTATGCCTGAACAAGGATTTGGAGATGAAGCTAGAGTTCTGTATACATTTAGTTATGCAGGATTTGATAATGTTAAGTTCATTGATGGCGGTTTTAAACAAGTTGAAAAATTAGGATTTAATAAAAATTATGAACCATCATCTGACAGAATTGATGTTAGCGATGTAGTTCGTAGCGAAGCAACTCAAAATAAAAAAGCTATTTATACAGACGAATTATTATCAAAAATAGGTAATACAGATGTTCAAATTATAGATACTAGATTAGAAGTTGAATATAATGGTCGTGTAATTTATGGAGAGAATAAAGCAGGTCATATTCCTAGTGCAATTTCTCTACCATTTAATTCGCTGGTTGATAGTAATGGCTTCTTAAAATCTAGGGAAAACTTAGAAAAATATGTTACTGACAAAGGCTTAGATAAAAATAAACTTCAAATTACTTATTGCACTACTGGAGTTCGTGCTTCGTACGTTGCGGTAATATTAGAAGAGTTAGGTTTTAAAGTTCGAAACTATGAACCGTCTTTTGCAAGATACGCTAATGTGGGTGAAGTAGTATTAGATTAAAATAATAAGGAGAATTTATATAGAAAATGAATGATATGACAGGATATCTATTTTGGGGATTTTTAATTGTTTATGGAGTGGTAATGTTTTTATTATCACCTAAGAAAGTAACAGAAGCTGGATTCTTTAGAGGTGATGGTAACAGAGGTGAAAAACCTACTGAGATGATGCTTATGTTAAGTATTTTTATAAGTTGGATTTTCGCTAAATCTGTAACTAACGCTGCAAATTTAGGAGCACAATACGGATTTATAGGTGGATTAGCTTATGCAACATATTGGCTTTGTATTCCTATTTGTGGTTTAGCAATTTATAGATTAAGAACAAAGTACCAAGCAAAAGGATTAGTAAGTTTCTTAACTTCTAATTATGGAAAAGCAGCTTCTGTTGCATTTTCAGCTGCGATACTTATTCGTTTATTTAATGAAGTATGGAGTAATACTTCTGTTGTAGGTGGATATTATGGAAAAGCGGGTAGTAAAGAGTTTATTATCTCTGCAATTCTATTTACTGCTATTACTTTAGGGTATACAGTGCTTGGTGGATTAAGAAGTTCAATCGTAACTGATGTTATTCAAGCCGTTATTTTTATATTCTTTGTTGGTTGGGTAGTAACGTTAATTTTACCACAGCACAACATTAGTGATTTTGTAACATCAGGAAATTGGGCGATGAACGCAGGTGTAGATATGTTACTTGTAACAATTCTACAATTATTTAGTTATCCATTCCACGATCCAGTATTAACAGATAGAGGATTTATAGCTAGTGAGAAGACTATGCTTCGTGCATTTTTCGTATCGGGTATTTTAGGGTTCTTCTCTATTCTAATCTTTAGTTTTATTGGAATTCATGCGAGATTAATTGGAATGGAAGTAAGTAGCAACGTGCCAGCAGCTTTAGGTAAAACATTAGGTGTCGTAGGGTATTTTGCTATGATAGTAGTAATGGTATCGGCAGCAGGTTCTACACTTGACTCTACATTTGCAAGTTTAGGGAAGTTAACTGCTAAGGATTTACCAGAAATGTCTAATAGAGGACTAAAAAATCCTAAGAAAGTAGCTATTTTATTTATGATTGCATTTGCTATTATAGGTAATCTTCCAATGATTATGGGAACAGATATTCTTAAAGCTACAACGATTAGTGGAACAATGGTAATTGGACTAGCACCGATTTTCTTACTACACGGTTTTGTTAAACCAACAAAATTAGGATTCCACTTGAGTTTTTGGATTGGAATTATTTTAGGAATACTTTTAACTATTAACTTAATTCCTACAAGTTGGGCTATTGGTACAGGTAAGAATGCATTACTATTAGGAGTTAATTTATACGGATTAATTTTATGTACTATTGGTTATGTAGTACCAGGAATGTTCGCAAAAAATAAATAAATATAATATAATAAAAGTAAAGATGATAAGTCTTTACTTTTATTATATTTGGAGAGAATTATATGGGAAAAGGTAGAAATTGTTCATTAGAGTATATTCTTCAAAAGGATTGGACAAAAAAAATTAAAAAATTAGAAGCAGAAGTAATCTATATAGTTGGAGGATTATATGGAAATAGATACGCTTTAGAAATTATCAATAAGATGGCACAGGATGAAAATGCGAAGGTAGTTTTTAATGGCGATATGCATTGGTTTGATGTCGAAAAGGAAGATTTTTTAATGATTGAGGAGTTATCTAAAGACAGTATAAAACTTCTAGGAAATGTTGAATTTGAATTATTAAATAATACATCATCTTTAGGATGTGGTTGTAATTATCCCGAGGATGTTAGTGATGGAGTAGTAGAACGATCAAATATTATTCATAATATGATGAAAGAAAATATTAAAGGTAATCAAATTCTTAATGATGTAAAAGAACGCTCAAAAACCTTAGTTTTAGATTTTTTTGGTAAAAAGATTGCAATTACTCATGGTGATGAAAAAAGTATGTCGGGTTGGAAATGTTCAAATGAGAATTTAAAATTAGAATCTAGAAAGAAAGAATTAGACAATTGGTTTAAAGAGAATAGTATAGATATACTAGCAACCACACACACATGTTTACCAGTTGTATATAATAATGGAAGAAATATTGTTATTAATAATGGTGCAGCTGGAATGGCGAATATACAGGGGCAAACATTTGGTCTATTTACTAGAATAGCTAGAAGTAAGCATGAAAAAGCAATTATTTCACAAGAAATAGGTGAATTATTTGTTGAGTTAGTTAAAGTTGATTTTGATATAGAAAAATTCAAGTTATGGTTTGGAAAAATATGGTCAGATGATTCACCAGCGAGTATTTCATATAAAAATAGAATTATAAATGGAACATCATTAGCAATAGAAGATATTATTGTTTAGGAGGTCGTATGATTAGAAAAGCAATAAAAGAGGACTTTAGAGTAGTAGAAGGACTATTTAAGTTTATTAAATCATTAGAGATAGATATATTTAAAGATTATTCAGAGGGAAAAATTTATGAGATTTTAGAATATGTATTCGCGTCTAAATATGATAGATTTAGTTATAAAAATTGTATGGTATATGAAAAAGAGGGCGAAATAAAAGGTTTTTCTTTTACATATCATTATGATGAAGTCGAAAAAATGAAAAAATTTTGGTATGATGAAATCATTAGTTACTTTGATTTGAAAGAAGATACAATAATTTTCGATTATAATGAAGTGTTACAAGGAGAATTCTATTTAGATACATTATTTGTTTTTTCTGATGCCAGAGGAGAAGGTATTGGTAATAAACTATTAACAGAATTCGTTAATAGTGAAGAAGCTAAGTTAAGTTTAAATGTTGCACAATCAAATAATAGAGCGAGAAAGTTATACGAAAGTTATGGATTTAAAAAAGAATGTGAAATATTTATAGGTCATGAGGAATATGATCATTTAATAAAAAGAAAATAAGTTGCTCAAATCGTATTTTCAGAAAATTTATGTTAATTTTAAAAATATATATTACCAAATTACTAAAATATGTGCTATAATTAAAATTATGTATTATACATAAGGAGAAAAAATATGGTTGAATTATTAAGAAAAGATCAAAAAGTTGAAAATACTTGGGACTTAGAATCAATGTTTAAAACAAATGAAGATTTTTGGAACCAATTTAAAGAAGTAGAAAAACTTATTCCAGAAATAAAAAACTATAGAGGAAAAGTTAAAGAAGGAGCAAAACAATTATTAGAAGTTTTTAAAGCCGAAGAAGATATGTCTTTAAAAATGGAGCAATTAACTATTTATGCTTTTCTAAGAAAAGATCAGGATAGTACTGATGCTGAATACGGTGAATTATATGCTAAAACAATGAATTTAAGTTCTAAGTTTTATTCGGAATGGTCATTTTTAAAACCGGAACTACTTTCTATTGAAGAAGATGTATTATTGGGATATGTAGAAGAACTAGATGAACTGAAAGTTTATAAGTTTGAGTTAGAAAAACTAAATAAAAAACGTCCTCACACATTAGATGCAGAACAAGAAAGAATCATAGCGATGGCTGGTGAGGCACTAAATGCAAGTGATGAAACTTTTTCAGCGTTAAACAATGCTGATGTTGAATTTGAACAAGTAGAAGATAAAGATGGAAATAAACATACTCTGACTCATGGAACTTATGGAACTTATATGGAAAGTACAGATAGAGTGCTTAGAAAAAATACATTCCATGCCTTGTATGATTATTTCAAAAAACATAATAATACGTTAGCATCTACATTAGGTGGAAATTTAAAACGAAAAAAATATTATGCAGATGTGTATAAGTATTCATCAACAAGAAATAATGCATTATCTAATAACTTAATTCCAGAAGAAGTCTATGATAATTTAGTATCAGTAGTAAATGAAAAAATTCCTGCACTACAAAAATATTATAGTCTACATAAAAGAGCAAAAGGATTTGAAGACTTCAGATTATACGATAGATCAGTATCAATGGTAAAAGGCGAACCGTTAAAATTCACATTTGATGAGGCTCGTGATATTGTGCTTGAAGCTGTTAAACCAATGGGTGAAGAATACGTTAACGATATGAGAAGAGCGTTCACAGAACGATGGATTGATGTTTACCCAAATAAAGGTAAACGTTCTGGTGCTTATTCATGGGGTGGATATACTACAAAACCATTTGTACTATTAAATTTTGATGGAACATTAAATGATGTATATACTTTAATTCATGAACTTGGGCACTCTATGCATTCTTACTATACTAGAAAACATCAGCCATATGTTTATGGAGATTATTCAATCTTTGTTGCAGAAGTCGCATCAACTTGTAATGAAGCATTATTAACTGAGTACCTTTATAATAAATTTGAAAAAGAAGGTAATAAAAATGGTATGCTACGTGTACTTAACCAGGCATTAAGCGGCTTTACAGCTACAGTATATAGACAAACTCAATTTGCTGAATTTGAGCATAAAATTAACCAACACCTTCAAAATGGTGGAGCAATTACGGCTGATTATTTAAATACTGAGTACTTTAACTTGGTTAAGAAATACTACGGGGATGTCTTCACTTATGATGAAGATATAAAATATGAATGGTCTAGAGTACCGCACTTCTATTACAATTACTATGTATACCAATATGCTACTGGATATTCGGCAGCACAAGCATTATCAAAACTAATCTTAGAAGATAGTAAAAATGCTAAAGTTTATATTGATGAATTTCTTTCAAAAGGATGCTCTAATTATCCAATAGAAGTTTTAAAGAATGCTGGAGTAGATATGTCTAAACCGGCTGCTATAGAATTAGCACTTCAAGGTTTCGAAGAAAAAATAGAAAAATTTGAAAAGTTATATTTTTAATAATTAGATAGAAACTCAAAAATCGGATTTAAATAAATCACGATTTTTGAGTTTCTTTTTTCAATGTTGCTAAAACTAACTCTATTCTATTATTAATCCTAATAGGGAATGAGCTGTTACCAAGACCTTGAGAAACAATTAAAGTTGAATCTTTTAGAACATAGTTTCCATTAGTATATTTTGGAAAGAAGCCTTGGCTAGGAGAGAAAATACCACCTACAAATGGAATTCTCCATTGACCGCCATGCGCATGACCTGAAAAGATAAGTTCATATTTTATATCTGCGTAAATCGGAAACTTCTCAGGTCTATGTGATAAAAGTATATTAAAGTGATTAGGAGAGTAAAGTTCTTCTAGAGTTTTTATGAAGTTTGCTCTATGATTTAGCTTATCTTCATTTTTAAAGAAATTATAATCCTCAACCCCAACCAAATTAATACTTTCATTATTTCTTGTGATTAATAGATTACTATTGTGTATATACGTAATATTAAGTTTTTTCATTCTATTTTTAAGTTGCTCGTATTCTTCAGGAAGTCTTAGTTCATGATTTCCAGAGACGAAATAACATGGAGCTACTATTGCTAATTGACTTAGAATGTTATAAGCAATATCCATATCATTATTATAGCTATCTAGAATATCTCCAGTAATAACAATTATATCCGGTTTAAAATCCTTAATTTTTTTTATAAATGACAGATCACTATATCCAATCCTATCACAGTGAATGTCGCTAACTTGAGCTATTTTAAAATTGTCAAAAGCTTGTGGTAGTTTATCAAACTTAAGAGTAGTTTTCCTTACTTTTAATTTTTTATTTTGTCTTATTATTGAACTAGCCGCAATAATCGGAGCTAGCGCTAAAATTTTTCGATTCATTACATTTCACCTTTAAAATATTTTAGTAATAAACATAATAGTATTTTAAAATATTATACCATAAAGCTTAAAGTATGTTAAAATATATAATGATAATTAATGTAAAATTAGAGGATAATTATATGATAAAAATTGAGAAGATTGATAAAATAGCCGCTTCTAGAAAACACTCTTATTCAGCCCCGCAATGGCAAGCAATAGCTATTACCGGTGCTGATGTTCTTGTTGCGGCAGCTGCTGGAAGTGGTAAAACTGAAGTGCTCTCTGAAAGAATCGCGAGGAAGGTAGCTTCTAATAGATGGGATGTGGATCGTCTACTAGTACTGACATTCACGACTGCTGCGGCGAAGAATATGATTGTAAGAATTGAGAATAAAATCAGTGAACGATTACTATCTACTAATAAGGAAGAAGATTTAATATATCTAAGAAAACAAAGAATGTTAATGAATGATGCTTATATAAGTACTATTGATAGTTTTTGTTTAAATGTACTGAAGAAATTTTATTATCTAGTTGAAGAAAAGATTGATGATGAAATTAAATATTTATCACCTAATTTTAGTATACTTGCGAATAGTAGAGGATTATTGAATGAAACGATAGGAAATGTTCTTGAACAATTAGTACAGGAAGATTCTAATACGACTGACCTATTATTTACAGTATTTGGCTCTAAACAAAATATTAGTTCTTATATTATTGATTTATACTATAAACTATTAAATATTCCAAATTTCCAAAATTATCTAGATGAAGATTTTGCAAAACTAAACAATTTAGTAACTACCAATTTTGAAGTTGAAGAAAATAGTGTAATAGATAAGTTTAATAAAGTTAGTGAGCTAACTCAAAAGGAAAGTATAGCTACTGCGATAGATTTCAGTAAGTATGTACAACAGTATTTAATAAATAGTAAGAAGGAAAGTTCATTAGATATATTGTCTCTTGTAAATTTGGATGAAACAAAAAAAGAGAAGATTGCAAAGTATGTAGAAGATGAAGTTTCTTTCAAGAGCAATCAAGAACAACTTGAAGAGATAGAAGAGCTTATTGGTAAACTTAATACACAGTTAGAGATTGAAGATAGTATTTATGATGCTGGGTTATTAAGTGAAGTTCACGAAATTCTTATTGATTATCTAAATTATTTTAAAGTTTTAGAAAAAATGAATTTATTGTCTAAGTCCATTACAAGTGTATTGAAGAAACTGCACAATGATTTTATAAAAGGAAAACGAGAGAATAACTTTTTAGACTTTTCTGATTTAAATCATCTTGCTATAAAGGCTTTAACTAGAGAAGAAAATGGAGAAATTGTTCCTAGTGAAGCGGCTCAGTTCTATAAAAATTATTTCTTAGAAATATATGTTGATGAATATCAAGATAATAATAACCTTCAAGAGTATATCTTAAATTTAATCAGAGGAGAAGGAGTTTACTTCTTTAGGGTGGGCGATGTAAAACAAGCAATCTATGGCTTTAGAGGTTCAAATCCTGATTTATTCGAACAGAAATATAATAGTTATAAAAAACTAGAAATTGATAATTATTCAGAAAAACAAGAATATTCTTTTGAAGATGAATCTGAAGGAATTTGTATAGTTTTAAAAGAAAATTTTAGAAGTGATGTTAATATATTAAAATCTAGTAATTATATTTTTAATAGACTTATGGGGAATAAAAATGCTGGGGTAAGTTATGGAGAAGATAGTGCATTGTACTATCCAAAAGCAAAAGAAAAGAATAGTTCTGAAATTATTCCAACTAGGTTAATTAATGGTAAGATTAATTATTTTACAGGTGAACTTTTAGAAGATAAGAAATCTTATAGAGAACAATCTATAGAAAATATTGCCTATGAAATATTAACAGGTATTAAAAATAGCAAGAAGTACAGTGACTATGCTATCTTAGTCAGAAATAGTACAAAAATGTCTAGCTTTAAAGAAGTTTTTGCTAAATACAATATACCGTTGTTCTTTAAGGAAAAGGTAGGATTTACTGAATCTAATGCATTTAATATTTTGTATAATATACTTAGATTTTTAGATAATACGAACAGAGATGCTAGTTTACTTGCAATTTTACATACTGAGATATTTGATTACAGTAATGATGAATTATTAAAATTATCCATAACAAAAGGGAAAAATCTTTTTGAAAAATTACAAAATAGTGAAAAGAAAAAAGATTATAACACAGTAAATTTATTAAAAAAATGGTTGAATTTTAGTTTAAATAACTCATTGCCAAGTCTATTGGAATGCATAGCTACTGATATAGATTTTAAAAATTATTTAGTAACAATTGATGTAAATGATGAAGAATTAGATTATTATGAAAACTTTATAGATATTGTTAATGATTATCAAAATATAGATAATAAATTGAGTGGCTTGGTAAATCAATTAAAAACTATAAAAAATGATGAGGTATTCGAAACGAAAAAACGCACACCAAATGATAGTGTGACTTTATCTACGATTCATATTTCAAAAGGATTAGAGTATAAAACAGTCTTTGTAGCTGATTTAGATACATCATTTAGTAAAAAAGGATATACAGGTGAAGTATTATTCACTGAAATCTTTGGTTTAAGTATCAATGCTGAAGAGGTAGGTCAAAAGTTTGGATTAATTTCTAGTAATATAGAAAAATTAAATCAGCTGTATAAATATAATAGTATTTTAATAAAATTACGTGAAAGAGAAGAAGAAGTACGTAATTTATACGTTGCACTGACTCGTGCTGAAAATTCGCTACATCTTGTGAGTCCAAATGGAGTAGAACTAAATAATGAGAAGGCTAAAGATAAATCGTTGTACCAAGCTCTAATAGAGGATGATAATTTTGAGAAAATCTTAAATAATCTACTTAGTGATTATGGAGAAGAGTTTATTTTTGAAAATGAAAAAGACGCTTTATTTAAAGATTATGAAAGTGAGCCTCTTGTAAAAGACGAAGAAGATAGTTCGGGATTTGATTTACAAGATTTTTATAAACAATTTGAGAGTAAGCAACACGATGAATCTAGCAAGCAAAGTGATAATCTTACGATTGAAGTAAAAAATAAAGTATTTCCTGCCAAAACTTCATATAGTGCCTTGAAAAAAATTAATACTAAAGATCATGAGTGGAATCATAAAAAAGAAAAACGAGGATATTTAGAATTAACTACATTAAAAAAATCAACATCTACTAGCAAGGCGATTTTAAGAGGGAATATCATTCATAAGCTTTTTGAGAAGATAGTTAATGATACTAGAGCAGGAGTAGAGATTTCGGATGTAGTGAGTTACATCGATAGCTTAAAGAAAACAGATAATTTACTACAGAATATAAAAGAACATAGAATACTTTCTCAAGAGGAATTTGATAATATAAATAATAAAGATGATTTAGAAAAGATTACTAACTTCATTAATAGTGAGTTAATAAAATTAGTATCTAAAAGTAAGTTCTGTCAAACCGAGATAGCTTTCACAACTGCCAAGAAAGCAAAAGAATTATATGATGATAGTGAAAGTGATATAGATGTAATACTGCAAGGGGTTGTCGATTTATTTATTAAAATTTCTGATGATGAAGCAATTATCGTAGATTACAAAACGGATCACGTAACTAGTAGAAACGGAGAAGAAGTTTTACGAGATAGACACAGAGAGCAACTTAGAATTTATAAAGAAGCAGTAGCGGAATATTATAAATTAAATAATATTAAAACTTATGTGTATTCTTATGTTCTGTCAAGTTTAATTGAAATAGAGTAACTAAAAATAATAGATAAATTTCCAATTTAAGTTTCAGTTAGAAAATTAGTTTTAGGTTAAGGGGCTGATCCAAAAGACCTAAAACTTAACAAAGTTCTTATGATAACTCATAGACGCAGTGGTTTATTGATATCTAAATTCGCTTTATGAAAGCTTTTTAGATATCTAATAAACTTTGCGGAGGCACTCGACAAAATTGTTTCTCCGAAATCACGATTTTTGAGTCACTCCCTTACTTTGGGAATTAACATAAAAACAATAGCACAATTATGAAATGTTAGCACGTTGTTAGTAGGAAGCAATTGTGGTATAATATTAAATGATTTATTATAATTTGGAGGTGAAATCGTGAAATATATAGTTTGTAATAGTGAAACAGCAGTTTTAAATAGAATGTATGATGAATTTGAAAAAAATTTAGAAGATGGGGCAGTTATCTGTTTGCCAGAAAATATAATAAATACTCAATTCACAAACAGAATGATAGATGATAATAAAATGGGGAAATATCGTTATAAACATATAATTATGTTAGGACAACGAGAATTTGCTGATATCGATATTGAGGAAAGATTTGGATTATATCGATATGCTAGACATGAGTTATTTAAAAAACTAGACGTAGAGACGAAAAATATTTATTATCCTCAAACATTAAATAGTAATGAATGCGAAGAAGACTTGAGTAGTTATAGTGAAGTGTTGTCTGAAAATCCTATTGATGTTGCAGTAGTATTCCTAGGATCTGATGGTGGAATACTCGATTATCGTTATGCAGATGAAGTAAACAAAGATCTTCACATTGTAGAGTTTTCAGATGAAGAAAAATCACAGCTTCAAGAGGCTGGAATGGAAATTAAAGGTAATAAATTAATTAGTATTGGATATGAAAATCTAATGGCAGCTAGAAATTTATTCGTTGTTGTATTAGGTAGTGATAAGAGACAATATATAGCAGAATTATTTGAGAATGAAGACTCAGAAAATAAAACTATTCTGTCAATCCTAAATAATCATAAAAATCTTTTTATCTTTACTGATAAGGATGCTAGTTACAAATCAGAAGAAGAAGTAAATAGACTTATTAAGCAAAGGCAAAAAAGATTAGAAATTAAAGAACGAGAAGAAAAATTACAAAATGAGGAGAAAAAAAAGGATAGGTAATAAGTATGAATGATTATCAGAAAATTATAGATTATGATTTTAGTGATACAGTTCTTGATGATAAACTTGTTGTGAAATTTAAACTGAAGAAAACTTTTACGGAAGATCAGTTTATCAGCCTTTTTACACCGAAAAAAGGTGAGAGATTTATTATAAGAACACCTGACACTAAGTCTTCTATAATTGGAATAGGTTATGAAGCAACATGGTTATTAGATTCTAATGATTTTTTAACAAGTTTTGATAATAGTAGTGTACTATCTGGTTTTGAAGAATTAAAAGCACAGGTAACGGTTTTAGAAATTGATGAGCATGATTGTGAATACTTCGGTATTTACGGTGGAATCTCAGATGGAAATAATAAAAACAGTCAAGAATGGGTAGATTTTAGTGATACATCATTTGTTGTACCGGGTATACTTGCGGTTTTTAAAGGGGATGATGTTTATATTACATTGTTCTTTAATATGAAAGAAGAAAAAGAATTTTCTGAATTATGGGCAGAGAGAATTTCATTTTTAAATAAACTTGATGATAAAAATGAAATATCTAGTGAACCACAGATTAATGTCGTTAGAGAAATTTATCCAGAACTTTGGCAAGAAAATATTAGGAAAGCCCTTCTTCAAATAGAAAAAGAAGAATTAAAGCGAATAGTTTTATCAAGAAAAAATTTAATATTGTTAGAAAACAATACTTCTTTAGGTGCGGTAACAAAATATCTTCTGAGTAAGAATAGGTACTTTATAGCATTTGAATCCAAGAAAAGTTTATTTATTACTACAAATCCTCTAATCTCTTTAGATTACACAGATAATGATTTAAAAGCGCATCTTTACTTGAAAAAAGAAAATTTATTTAATAATGATTATTCAGTAATGTTTGATGAAGAAGAAATAATTAATGAGTATAAGGAAAATTTTGAATCTCATTATCATACTGATTTTAAGGTGTATGATGATAAGACTCTAATGGGGAAAAAACTTGATGTATTTTCTGTTTTAAATTCTAAAGTTGAAGATTCGCAACAAGCGATAAAAGCTCTTAGTCTTTTATATCCTATGCCAATAATAAAAGGATATCCAGAAAGTGCTGCGAAAAAATTCTTTTCTGAAAATTATAATGTAGGTTATGGTTTTTGGTATTCACCTTTTGGCTATATCACTAATAAATTAGATGCTAAATTCTATACATGTGGGAATATGATGGTGGCACAAAATAATATGATTACTTTATTTACTAGTATCTTATTATCAAAAGATGAGAAATATGATGAAGTAATAGAAAAATCTAATAAAATTGTTAGTTCTAGTCTGAAATTATTTGATCATTAGGAGAGTAATTATGGGACAAAGTACGATGAAAAAAGGTATAGTATTTACCTTACTAGGAGCTACATGTTGGGGATTATCAGGAGTATTAGGGGAATATTTATTAAATGTATCAAAAATAGACCCCGTTTGGATTATAGCTAATAGATTGTTCTTCTCTGGAATTGCAATGGTAGCTATTTTACTCATTAAAGATAAACATGATTTAGTGAGAGTATTTTCAAATAAGATAGATATTTTAAAACTATTAAATTTTTCTTTTTTTGGGCTTTTAATCTGTCAAGGGACATTCTTTTTAACAATTAAGTATACAAATGCAGGTATGGCAACGGTTATACAGTATATAGGTCCAGTAATAATAATGTTATATTATTGTGTTATAGGTAGAAGATGGCCTCTACCAAGGGAGGTTATTGCAATAGTGGTTTCGTTATTTGGAACGGTATTAATAGCAACCCATTTCGATTTTAGCAAACTGAATATTTCTACATTAGGATTATTCTGGGGATTACTTTCTGCATTTGGTCTTGCTAGTTATAATATTTTTTCAATAAGTTTAACTACAAAATATGGTGTAATGCCTATAATGGCTTGGGGACTATTAATCGCAGGCGTAGTTGTTTATTTTGCTACAGGTAGTAATTATATTCCAGATAATTTTAAATTAATTGATTTTATATGTATGTCTGGAGTGGTAATAATTGGAACAATATTGTCATTTTCTTTATATTTAGAAGGTGTTAGGTTAATTGGTGCAGTCACGGGAAGTATTATCGGTTGCTTTGAACCGATTGCTGCTATAATCTTTTCTTTCCTCTTGTTAGGAACAACATTCGGAACAATAGATTTAATTGGTGCAGCTTTTATTCTATCAGCGGTAATTGTTCTAAGTAAGAGATAAAAAGGAAATAAGAGTTTAAGATGTTTTATAAACCGAACGGGGGTAACTTTTAAAATCGATTTTGAAAATAAGAATTTTAAGTTATTCTCGTTTAAAGTTGTATGTTTAGATAAAAAATCCTGAGAATAATATACCTAAGGGTAGTTTCAATTAGGGTATTTTTTGTTTAAATATTTTTAAGATGATTTCTGAAGTATCTACAGAGAAAGGATAAAAATGAGTAACGTAAAATTTGATGAAATGTATAAAAGTATGAATACTAAAGAACTTACAGCCTTGGCTAAAGAACTGGGTGTTCCAAGATATTATACATTAAATAAAAAAGAATTAGTTTTAGCAATTTTAGAAAAACAATCAGTAAGTGAAGAACATTATTATGCATCGGGGATTTTAGATGACATACATCCAGAAAATGGTTTTGGATTCTTGAGAACTGTTGATTATAAAAAAGGAGAGACGGATATTTATATTTCTGCTTCTCAAATTCGCCGTTTTGAACTTAAAAAAGGTGATGAAGTTTATGGTAAAGTTCGTAAACCTCGTGAAGGTGAAAGATATGCGGGGATTTTACAAGTTGACACGGTTAATGATGTAGATGCTGAAGTTGCAAAAGGTAGAGCACATTTCCAAGCTTTAACACCGATTTATCCGAATCAAAAAATTGTTTTAGAAACAACTAAGGAGAAATTATCTACCAGATTTGTTGATTTAGTAGCACCGATTGGGTTCGGACAACGTGGATTAATAGTAGCACCACCGAAGGTTGGAAAAACAACATTACTAAAAGATATTGCAAATTCAATTAGAAAAAATTATCCTGATAAAAAGTTGATTATTCTTTTAATTGATGAAAGACCAGAAGAAGTAACAGATATGGAAAGATCTGTAAGAGGTGCAGATGTAGTAAGTTCTACATTTGATGAAACTTCAGAAAATCATATTAAAGTTGCTGAGCTAGTAATAGAGCATGCAAAACGTCGTGTAGAACTTGGTCAAGATGTAATTATACTTATGGACAGTATAACGAGACTTGCACGTGCATATAATATTGTAGAGCCAAGTAGTGGTAAAGTCTTAAGTGGAGGGGTAGATCCGTCAAGTCTTCATAAGCCAAAAGCATTCTTTGGAGCTGCAAGGAATGTCGAAGGTGGAGGAAGTTTAACTATTATTGCAACTGCCTTAATTAATACAGGTTCTAGAATGGATGATTTAATATTCGAGGAGTTCAAAGGAACAGGGAATATGGAAATTGTCTTATCACCAGAACTAGCTTCAAGAAGAGTTTATCCAGCTATTGATTTCTTGAAGAGTTCTACAAGAAAAGAGGATTTACTTCTATCAGAAGACGAAGTGAAAATTTTATGGCAAACACGTAGAAAACTTGAAGATGTTAGTGAACCAACAATCGGAGTTTTAAATCATCTTAGAAAACATGAAAGTAATGAGGACTACATTGCTGAAATGAAAAAATTCATAAGAGATTAATATACTGATTGCATGATTATTAGACAGGGTATGTTCTCTATGGTATAATCATTAGAACATATTTATTTTAGGAGGATTACATTGGAAACAATTAAATTTTTAATTGATTTTGTATTGCATATTGACAAGCATCTTGGTGAATTAATGGTGCAACACGGTCCATGGTGGATGTATGGAATAATTTTCTTAATTATCTTTATCGAAACTGGTGTTGTGTTCATGCCGTTTTTACCAGGTGATTCATTATTATTTGCTAGTGGAGCATTATGGGCAGCAACAGGGAATAACATCTTTTTATTATTATTCTTATGTGTAAGTGCTGCAGTAATTGGTGATAATTGTAACTATTTTATTGGAAGAAACTTCTCTGATTATTTAAAGAGTAAAGCATGGTTTAAAAAGTTCGTGTCTGATGACAATATAAAAGACGCTGAAAACTTTGTAGCAAAACATGGAGGAAAATCTATTTTCTTAGCTAGATTTTTCCCGATTATTCGTACAATAGTTCCATTTATCGTAGGAGCTGGTAAGATGAAATATTCTAAGTTTAGAGTGATAGACTTCTTTGGAGGCCTTTGTTGGTGTACATTATTTATATCAGTAGGGTACTTCTTTGGAAACATTTCATATGTTAAGAAAAACTTTTCAGTAGTAGTAATTGCTATTGTTTTAATTAGCTTAATTCCGATAATAGTAGGGACAATTAAGGCTAGAAAAAAAGCATAATTTATGAGGAAGGAGACTCGTTTGAGTCTCTTTTCTAAATAAATAATTCAAAACAAACGAAATCTCACTATTAAGATTAAGATATAAGAATAAAATAATTTAAAAATCATCTATTCTTTGTATAGTAAAGATTAGATGATTTTTTATTATGGAAATAAGAAGAGTGGTTAATTCAATAAGTGTTATTATATAAAAAGAGGGAGTGACTCAAAAACCATGATTTTGGAAAAATTGATTTTGTTGAGTCATTCCCGTTGCGCCTATAAGCTCTTATATTAACTTTTTATTTCTAGGACTTTTAGGTCAGTCTCTTAGACTTTTATTTTCTTGTTTAAGTATATTAATCAGCAAACCCATTTGGATGTTTACTTTGCCATCTCCAAGAATCTTCACACATACGTTTTATATCGTATTGAGCTTCCCATCCAAGTTCTTCTTTTGCTTTTGTAGCATCAGCATAACATGCAGCGATATCTCCTGCACGACGTGGAGTTATAACATAAGGTAAATCACGCCCAACAGCAGCTGATGCACTCTTAATAATATCTAATACAGAATAACCAATTCCTGTTCCTAAGTTATAAATAGTTAATCCACTACCTTTTTCTAATTTTTTAAGAGCAGATACGTGACCGCGAGCTAAATCTACTACGTGGATGTAGTCACGTACTCCAGTACCGTCATGCGTATCAAAATCATTACCAAAAACTTGAACTTTTTCTAGTTTTCCTACAGCTACTTGCATAATGTAAGGAATTAGGTTGTTTGGTACTCCTTTCGGATCTTCACCGATATCTCCACACTCATGTGCTCCGATTGGATTAAAGTAACGAAGGAGAACAATATTCCATTCGTTATCTGCTTTATAAACATCTTTTAAAATATCTTCAGTTATTAATTTAGTACGTCCGTATGGGTTAGTTACAGATAATGGGAAATCTTCTCTAATTGGTAATGTATGAGGATCCCCATAAACTGTAGCTGATGAACTGAATATTATATTTTTACAATTGTGTTTTTCCATAACACGGAACAAAGTAATAGTTCCAGCTATATTGTTATCATAATATGCTAATGGGATTTCACAAGATTCACCAACTGCTTTTAATCCAGCGTAGTGAATAACTCCATAAATATTTCCTTCTTTTTCAAAAACTTCATTTAATTTATCTTCATCACGAACATCAACTTCATAAAATGTTACCTTTTTACCAGTAACTCGTTCAACTACTTCTAAACTCTTTTTATTTGCGTTATATAAGTTATCAACGACAACTACTTCATTTCCATTATTTAATAATTCTATACAAGTATGAGACCCGATAAATCCAGCTCCACCTGTAACAAGTATTTTTTTAGTCATAGTGTAATCCTTTCCATTGTGAAATATATATATATATATCATATAAAGTACATATAAGTCAACAAAAAAATGAAAAAATATGAAAGATAATGAAAATATTTTTTACTATTTTTAGGAAGATATTGAGTAGTTATTATGAGAGAGGTAATGAGTCGGAGAGAAAGTAATACATATTTAAAGAGGAAAATTAAGAATCGGTAGAAAATTAAATACATGGTATACTATTATAATAATCCGGAACATGAATACAAAGCTAAAGGATAAGAATCTTCTTGTTGCGTGAAAGTTTTAAGGAAGAGTTTTTATGCAGAAAAGTTGCTAGTGTAAGTTTATAAAGATATAATTAAAGGATACATAGTAATTTGGAGGGAAACATGAAATTAGGAATTATTGGTTCTGGAATGATAGTGAAAGATTTCTTATCTTTTGCTCATGAACTTCCAGAAATTAAATTAGAAGCTATAACAGCTCGAAATATTGAAAATTTAAAAGATTTACAGTCTAAATATAATATTAAGAATATATATACTGATACTGATCTTTGTCTGGAAAATAAAGAGATTGATACGATTTATGTTGCAGTTCCAAATAATTTACATTATACAGTCGCTAAGAAGGCTCTAGAAGCTGGTAAAAATGTTATTTGCGAGAAACCTTTTACGTTAAAGTATGACGAAGCTGTAGAATTGTTTGAAATCGCTGAAGACAAAGGATTAATTTTAATAGAAGCAATAACAAATCAATATCAAAAAAATTATCTTGATATAAAAGATAATATTGATAACATAGGAGAAATACGACTTGTTGAGTGTAATTTTTCTCAACTTTCTTCAAGATACGAAGCATTTAAAAATGGAGTAATAGCTCCAGTTTTTGATAAGAGCAAAGGTGGAGGAGTACTTGGTGATTTAAATATCTATAATATTCATTTTGTCGTTGGATTGTTTGGTAAACCTGGTAAAGTACATTATGCACCTAATATAGTGAATGGTGTTGATACTTCAGGTATTCTTCTATTAGAATATGATAATTTTAAAGTAGTATGCATAGCAGCTAAAGATACATTTAATAATAGTTATGTCAATATTCAAGGTGATCAAGGTATAATTAAAGTTATTGGTCCTACAAATGAAGTTTCTAATTACAGTATTCAAACAAAAGATAACTTTATAAATGAAAATAATAATATTCATGAACACAGAATGTTTGCTGAGTTTAAAAAATTCGTTAAAGTTATAAATGATAAAGATTTCGAATTCATGAATAATCAAAAAGAACAAACTTTGAATGTTATGTATATTTATGAAGAAGCGAAAAAATTTATAGAAAATTAAAAAGGAGAAAATCACATGAAAAAATTTTTTAGTAAACCATTTGGAACAGAGGAACAACCTATAGAGGAAGGAAGATATAGACTATTTTGGACTGCGGTCTGTCCGTATGCACATAGAGCGGTTATAGCAAGAGAGATACTAGGGTTAGAGGATGCAATTAGTTTAGGAACATTGGATTATCGTCGTGGAGAAGAAGGATGGCAATTTAGCTTAGATAAAGATGGACTTGATCCAGTTTTAAAACAATCAAAAATTAAAGATGTGTACTTAAATAGTGATTCAGATTATGAAGGACCATATTCAGTACCGGTGCTTGTTGATGTAACTACAGGAAAAGTAGTTAGAAAAGAATCTGCTGAGTTACTTCATGAATTTGCGACAGTATTTAGTAAACTACATAAGAAAGACGGAATAGATTTATATCCTGAACATCTTGCGGGGCAAATCGATGAGTGGAATGAAAAATTAGCTGTAGCTTTAAATGATGGTGTATATGGAATGGGATTTGCTGAAAGTCAAGAAAAATATGATGAGGCATTCAAAAGATTCTTTGATATGATGGATGTAGTAGAGAATCGTTTATCAAATCAAAGATACTTCCATGGTAATACAATAACAGAAACAGATATTCGTTTCTATACTACTATGATTCGCTTTGATGTCGTTTATTATGGATTATATTCTGCGAATAAAAAGAGAATTGAGGAATATTCTAATATTTTCAACTACTTAAAAGACTTATATCAAACTCCAGGATTCGGATCTACAACAGATTTTGAAGCAATAAAGGTCGGGTATTACGTATCAGCAGGTAAAACTATTGTACCAAAAGGACCAGAAGTAGATAAGTGGAATCAAAGTCACGATAGAGCTAGATTCGAATAATAATTATGAAGATTATAGATGTAGAAAAATATAACTTTTCTAAGGAACAACTAAACGAGTTTGGATTTAAGGAAGAAGCGGAAAAATTAATATATCGAGAAGAAATTTTAGATAGTAGCTTCTTAATAGAAATCGTATTTGTAGATAGTCAACTTTTTATAGAAGTTTATGATATAGAATTTGATGAGATTTATTCGTTGTTTAGTGTAGATAGTGCTATAGGTGAAACGGTACAAAATATCAGAGAACATGTAGAGAAACTACTAAGTTTAATCTTAGGGTTAGCTGATGAATCAGGAAAAATAAGTTTAGAAATCATCGACTATTGTAATAAGAAATACGGTGAAAATCATGTTAATCCTTTTAAAAAACATTCGGATATATTGGCATTTGTAAATGAAAAGAATAAATGGTATGCCTTGTTTCTGGATGTAGACTATAGCAAATTGAATAAAAATACCGATATTACAACTAAAGTGAAAATTTTAAATGTAAAATATCCAACGGACAAAATTTTAGAAATTATTGATAATAAAAATATTTTCCCAGCATATCATATGAATAAAAAGCATTGGATTAGTATAGTGTTAGATAAAAATATCAAATTGGAGACAATAAAAGAATTAATCGACATTAGCTATTCTTTGGTTAAATAAAATAACAGGAACAACTAAAAATCAACTTGTAAAAATTATGATTTAGTTGTTCCTGTTTTTATTTATTATATGCAATTATCAAGAATATTATTTGGAAAATGATAGAAATAATTAAAACAAATCCTAAAATAAACCCTAATGCGCCAGTGATGATATACAATATAATATTTATAATTATTAAATAATTTTTCGTGAATTCTTTAAACATAATCATTAGATTGAAAATAGTAGCTATTACATACATAAAGTAGTGGGGAATAAGAATTGCTAGTAGAAATTCTTATTCCAGCCCCGGCGCTAGGTGAAGATGAGTCTAATGAACTTATAATACTATATGAAAAGTATGAAATACTTAAGATTATATATATAATCGACGAAAGTAACGATAATTTTATAGCGAGTTTTCTTGTTATCTAAAGCCATCCTTCCTCAGTAGATTTTTTTACAGCTTCTGTTCTGTTTTTACAGTTTAATTTTGTAAGGATATTGGAAATATAATTTCTAACAGTTCCTTCGGATAAAAACAGCTCATTAGCAATCTCTTTGTTTGGTAATCCTTCTTTAATTTTTAAAAGAATAATTTTTTCTTGATTTGTTAATGGATTGTGACTATTGAAGATATTTTCCATTAGTTCAGGTGAGTATTCTTTGTTACCTGCTAAGACGTTGTTAATTGTTTTCATAAGTTCATCTATTGAGCGATCTTTTAGTACATAGGCATCTACGTTATTTTTTATGGCGCGTTCAAAATATCCCATACGTTTAAAAGTTGTCACAATAACAACTTTACAATGTATATTATTACTACGAATGTATTCTAGTACGTCTAGTCCTGTTGCTTCAGGCATTTCTACATCAAGTATAGCTACATCTATATCATTACTAGAAATTAAATTTATTGCTTCTTTTCCATCTTTAGCTTGAAGTACACTCTCAACACTATCTTCCATTGATAATAATGTTGACATTGCATCTCGTAACATACTTTGATCTTCAGCGATAAGTAATTTCATATTGTCCTCCTGTTGTTATTTATTGATTGTTACTTTGATAGTTGTGGGAGATTTTTTTGATATTATATTTATTACTCCATTAACTAGTTTAATTCTTTCTCTTATAGATGAAAGTTCCGTTCCGTTAATATTTTCAAAGCCATTACCATTATCAGAGATAATAACAGTGTAGTTGTTACTAGATTCATTTATTTCAATATTGCATTTATTAGCATTACTATGTTTAATGACATTATTCGTTAATTCTTTTAGTACCATTGTAATAGTCCATTCAACAAGCTGAGATGGTAGCGTAGTTATATTATTCTCGATACCTAATGAAATATCAGCCATTGTCATTATATCTGAAATAACTTTTAATTCTTCATTAATACTTCTATATTTAAGCTTATTAATTATAGATCGTGTTTCTGTCATTGAAGCACTACTAATTTCACTGATTTCTTTAAGTTCTTTTTTTGCAGCTTCAATATTGTTTTTTTCTAGATATTTTTCAGCTAATTCTGCTTTTAATTTCAGCATTACAAAAGTATGACCAATACTATCATGTAAATCACGTCCGATTCTATTTCTTTCATTTTCAGCAAGAAGCAGATTAATATGTTCATTGTGTTTTAAACGCTCATTTTTTAGTTTATTTCTTTCATAGCCATATTTTTGGGTAAAATAAGTTATGATACATATGAAAGAAAAAATAAATAGGATTATTCTATCTGCAATATTCATTTTGGGATTAGCAATCATATATAATGTTAGGGCATTTATTGTTATGAAAAAACTAATTGTTCTGTATGTAAAATACTTATCATGAAAATGCCAAACAAGTAGATTACTTAAATAAAAACTAAATAGAATGTTCGTTGGATATAAAACAATGGTCATGTAACTGATATAAGCAATTAAATAAAACCATTCTATAAAAACAAGAACTCTATTTTTTGTATATAACATTCCTATATATGAAGTGATGGCGAGAATAGTTAAGGGTAATGTATATTTTGGATAACTTCCACTAATAACATATACAAGTGGGAATATAAAAAATACCAAAGATAGATAAAACCCATAATTTCCCTTTAATAAATTTAGTAATTTTTTATACATTTTAGCCTCCTTATTCTTTAATGATACCATAATAATATAAGAGTGTGAATAATTTATCCGCACTCTTATGTTATTATTTTGATTCTCTTTTGTTTTTTATTACCAATGTAGCAATTATACATACAACTGAATATGCTAGAAGTATAGCCAAAGCTTTATAAGAGAAAATATCTTCTTTAATATATTTATTAACGAAATCCAATAGATAGTAGGTTGGTGTCAGTTTAGATATATTTTGTAACCATTCTGGGAAAAGATAAACAGGCCACCAAAGTCCACCTAACATAGCAAGTCCTAGGTATAATATATTGGCAAGAAGCGATAATTTTTCTTCTGATTTAATAAGACTTAGTAGTAATCCCATACCTAAAAATGTAATACTTCCAATAAGCATTAGAACAGCTGACATAATCCATTCGCGAGCTGTCATATTAACGTCTCTAAAGATATGACCAACAGCGAACACAACAACTATTGATATAATAAATGTAATTATTAGACGAATAAAACGAGCAAGGTAATATTCAGATATTATTACTGGAGAATTATTTAATATGTGTAGATAGTTATTTTTCTCATCTTCTTTTATAGAAATAGGAAGAGAAAAAAGGGCGAAACTTATACTACTAAATGCGGTCATAGAGATAAGCATATCTTTTACTACACGTACCTTTGTTTCGGGATCATCGAATTGCTGCATTCCAGAAAATAGTATAAAGAAGATAACTGGAAAACCTAATCCCATAATAAAATTAGTTAAGTTTCTTTTTATGAATATAAATTCTATGTTTAATAAGTTGGCAAGATTTTTCATTATTTCTCTCCTCCGTTATCTTTAGTTGTTACAAAAATACTATCTAATAAAGTTCTATTTTGAATTTCAATTTCTTTAAACGTGCAACCAGCTTGATGTAATATATTCCATATTTCATCTGGTTTTTTTGTTAAGAAATTAATATTATCTGTTTTTATTTCTAAATTATTTATAATATCACTATCTTTCAATAAATCTAGATATTTTATAGGTAGTGTGAAGTATTTTTCAATTTCTTCAGCACGCATAGCATGTGGAGTAGTATCACGAACTAGTTTTCCTTTATTTAGAACTAAGATTCTATCTGCAGTATGTTCTACTTCTTCAATGTAGTGTGATGAATAAATAATAGTTAAACCTTTATTTTTTAAGTTATTCACAATTTCCCAAAATCTGATACGTGTTGATGTATCCATTCCAGCTGTTGGTTCATCTAAGAAAATTAATTTTGGTCGTCCTATTAATGTAATAATAAAAGATAATAATCTTTTTTGACCACCTGATAATTTAGAAGCAAAATTATCTTTTTGAGAATCATCAAATCGTAGCAGTGCATCGATTTCTTCATTTGTTAAGGGATTCTTATATAATTTCTGTATAAAATCTAGTAGTTCTTTTACTTTTAGTTTTTCAGGAACGACATTTTCCTGAGGAAGTATGTTAAGAAATTCTTTTAGTTTTTGGTTGCCTGGATTTAGAGAATTAATTTTTATTGAACCTGAGTTGATAAATTTATTTCCTAATAGACAGTTCATTAGAGTAGTCTTACCAGCTCCATTTGGTCCGATTAAAGCAATACATTCACCAGAATTCACTTCAAAAGAAATATCATTTAAGATGTTTTTCCCTTTAATTGTTTTTGTTATATTTTTTACTTTTATAATATTATTTAATGACATTTAGATCACCTCTTCTTTGATAATTAAATTATATCAAAGTAGGAGAGTGTCTTTTAGTAGGTAATGTCATAAAGTAATATGACAAATGTCATAAAAAATAGACTTAAGGGGCTGATCCAAAAGTCCTAAATTTTAACAAAGTGTATATGAAAACTCATAGACGCAGTGGTTTATTGATATCTAAATACGTTTTATAAAAGCTTTTTAGATATCTAATAAACTTTGCGAGGGTGACTCGACAAAATCGATTTCTTCGAAATCACGATTTTTGAGTCACTCCCTTTAAGTCGGAGTATATAGTTATTTCATATCTTTTATGTCGATAATAGTTGAATTAGTATTGTCAAGAATAGCTTTAACTACTGACTTAGCTACTTTTTCAACTGGAAGAGGATAAACATTTTTAAAAAATGTTATACCAAATTTTGAAAAGAATTTAATCGGCAATATATTGAAATAAGAGGAAAGTCTGTCTTTACCATACATAAGACCTGGGCGTACTACTAGATAATCTAGTTTTGAATCTTTTACTAATATTTCTCCGGCCACCTTACTTTCTAAATAACGTCTGAAGCCACCGTTTGCAGAAAAGTAGACGAGTTTATTGATATTGTGTTTTTGACATAATTTAATTGTCTGTGCTGCACTTTCTGTGTTTAGCTTTGAATATAGATTTTTATTTTTAATTGTTCCGATTAAATGAATGGTAATATCGTAGCTTTCTTTAATCATTATATTGTCAAGATTAAAAATATCTCCTTGTATCCACGTTGCATCATCTTTAGAAATTGAGTGATTTTGAGTTCTAGATAAGTAGCTAACATCTACTTTGTATTTCTTAAATTCTTTAATTAATGCCTGCCCTACAAAGCCATTGCCACCGATTAGTAGTATGTTCATATGTACCTCGAATTAAATTATTTTTCTCATTTTAAATAGTAACATAACTTAGTACCCGAGTAAATTTATTTAAACTAATTAATAAAAGATGATATAATAGTATCAATTTAAAAGGAGTGTGATTGAATGAAAGTAGGTTTAGTATTAGAAGGTGGAGCAATGAGAGGACTATTTACAGCTGGTGTCCTTGACGTGTTCTTGGAAAATAATATAGAGGTTACAGATATCGTAGGGGTTTCGGCAGGAACACTATTTGGAGTGAATTATGTTTCTAAGCAACCTAAAAGAGCACTTCGTTACAATGTTAATTATATAAATGATAAGAGATATATGAGTTTAAAAAGTTGGATAAAAACTGGAAACTTGATTAATAAGGATTTTACATATTATAGACTTCCTTTCCAACTAGATGTCTTTGACAATAAAACATTTAAAGAATCTAAGACTAGTTTTTATGCGACAGTAACTAATATTGAAAATGGAGAAGCGGAGTTTATAAAAATCCATGATCCATATCTGCAAATGGAGACTTTAAGAGCAACTTCTGCATTACCATTTATTTCAGAAATAATAGAAGTAGATGGTAAAAAGTATCTTGATGGAGGAATAGCAAACAGTATACCGATAGACTTTTTTGAAAAACAAAATTACGATAAAATAATTGTTATACTAACAAGACCTATCACATATAGAAAGAAGAGATCAACAAGTATACAATTTAAAATGTTTTATAAAAAATATCCTCATCTAGTTGAGAAGTTAGAAAATAGATATAAAGATTACAATGAAACAGTAGAGAAAATACTTGAGTTAGAAAAACAAGGGAAAGTATTTGTCATAAGACCTAGTGAAGATATTACAGTTAAGAGACTTGAGAAAGATATTGAAAAACTAAACCACGTGTATAATTTAGGGGTAAAAGACGGAAAACATATTATAGAAAATTTAAAAGAATATATTAGTTATAAAGGAGAGAAATAAAATGAGTGAAGAAATTAAAATTAATCCAGAGGAATTTGAAAGAAAATCAAAAGATGAATTAAAAAAAGAATTATCTGATTTAGAATATGCAGTTACTATGGAAAGTGCAACTGAGAGTCCATATACTGGACAATATTGGGATAGTTTTGAAGAAGGAATATATGTAGATATAACAACAGGTGAGCCACTATTTTCTTCGAAAGATAAGTTTAAATCTAGTTGTGGATGGCCTAGTTTTTCTAAACCAATAGAAAAAGAGGTAACTAAGTATTATAAAGATAATTCTCATTATGTTGAGCGTATAGAAGTAAGGAGTAGAGTTGGTGATGCACACTTAGGGCATGTTTTCCCTGATGGTCCTACTGAGTTGGGTGGACTTAGATATTGTATTAATAGTGCGTCAATAAAATTTATTAAGAAAGAAGATTTAGAAAAAGAGGGATATGCAGACTTGTTAAGTATATTCAAATAGTATTTTTTAAAAAGGTAATTGATAGAAGATATCGATTACCTTTTTTTTATCGTAAAATAATACTATATTTTGATATATTCATAATGATAACAGATACATATTTTTTACTCAGTTAAATAACAGTTATATAATGGATAATAAATATTCTTAAAATAGAACTTCTTAAAATATCACGTTTTCATAACTATTGCTGTAAATTTTTCATTTTAAATATTTAAGTTTTCATGAAAAATTAAAATAAATTATCAAAAATGAAAACTACTGTACTATTACTGTTGTTCACAAAATATACACAAATCAAGTGTAAAAATTATTGTTTTAATTATGAGTTCTTTGTAAACTATGAGTGTAACAAATAATTAATAAATTTATATAACATATAAAATAAAAAATTAAGGAGTGACTTATAATATGACAACAGTTGCAGAAAAAAAAGCATTCGTTGGTGGTAAATGGCAAACAGAAGTGGATTTAGTAGATTTCATTAAATCTAACTACACAGAGTATAGAGGAGATTCTTCTTTCCTAGCTGGGCCAACAGAAGCTACTACAAAATTAGTAGAAAAATTCAATGATTTAATGCGTCAAGAACGTTTAGCTGGTGGAACATTAGACATGGATACTAGTATTCCTTCAACTATTCTTTCACATGGACCAGGATACATCGAAAAAGATTTAGAACAAATTGTTGGATTACAAACAGAAAAACCACTTAAACGTGCTTTAATGACTTTCGGTGGTATTAACATGGCTGTTAACAGCTGTAAAGCATATGGTTATGAAGTAGATGAAGAAGTTATTAAAATCTTCACTGACTACCGTAAAACTCACAACCAAGGTGTATTCGATGCTTATACTCCAGAAATGCGTTTAGTAAGAAAATCTGGTGTTATTACAGGACTTCCAGATGCATACGGACGTGGGCGTATCATTGGTGACTACCGTCGTGTGGCATTATACGGGGTAGATCAACTTATCGCTTGGAAAAAAGATGATTTAGCTAAAATCGGTGCTGATGGTGTTATGACTGAACACGTTATCCGTGACCGTGAAGAAGTTAACGAGCAAATTCGTGCTTTAGGTGAATTAAAAGAAATGGCTAAAATCTACGGATTTGATATTTCTGAACCAGCTACAAATGCTAAAGAAGCTGTTCAATGGCTATACTTCGGATACTTAGCAGCTATCAAACAACAAAATGGTGCTGCGATGTCTATCGGTAACATTGCTACTTTCTTAGATATTTATATTGAAAGAGATTTACAAGATGGAACAATTAATGAGTCTCAAGCTCAAGAATTAATTGACCACTTAGTATTAAAATTACGTTGCGTTAAATTCGCTCGTACTCCAGACTACAACCAATTATTCTCAGGAGACCCAATCTGGGCTACATTAATCGTTGGGGAAATGTTAGATGCTGAAAGATCATTAGTAACTAAAACAGACTTCCGTTTCATCCACACATTAGATAACATGGGTAACTCTCCAGAGCCAAACTTAACTATCCTTTGGTCAACTAAATTACCTACAGGATTTAAAGAGTACTGTTCTGAATCTTCAATCAACCACAGTGCTATTCAATATGAAAGTGATGAATTACTTGCAGACTTCTTAGGAACTTGTGATAAATCTATCGCATGTTGTGTAAGTGGTATGACTACTGGTAAAGATATGCAATTCTTCGGAGCTCGTGCTAACTTAGCTAAAGCATTACTATACACAATCAATGGTGGACGTGATGAAAAATTAGGTATCCAAGTTGGACCTGAAACTGAACCTCTACGTGGTGTATTAAACTACGATGAAGTTTGGGCTAAATTTGATGTATTTATGGAATGGTTATGTAAACTGTACATCAATACATTAAACGTAATCCACTATATGCATGATAAATACTCTTACGAAAGCTTAGAAATGGCATTACACGACACTAAAGTTAGAAGATTCATGGCAACAGGTATCGCTGGATTCTCAGTAGCAGTAGACAGTTTATCAGCTATTAAATATGCTAAAGTTACTCCAATCGAAGATGAAACTGGATTAGCAGTTGATTACAAAGTTGAAGGTGAATTCCCAACATTTGGTAACAACGACGATCGCGCTGATGAAATAGCTGTTGAATTACTTAAAGTATTCATGAACAAACTTAAAAAACACCCAACTTACCGTGCAGATGAAACTACAACTTCTATCTTAACTATTACTTCAAACGTAGTATACGGTAAGAAAACTGGTAACACTCCAGATGGACGTCGTGCAGGAGAACCATTCTCTCCAGGTGCGAACCCAATGAACGGACGTGACCAAAGCGGAGCTCTAGCTTGCTTAAGCTCTGTTGCTAAATTACCATATGAATACAGCCGTGATGGAATCAGTTTAACTGCTGCATTCACACCAAGCTCATTAGGTAAAACTAAACAAGATCAAATTAAAAACTTAACAGCAATGATGGACGGATACTTCAAAAAAGGTGGTTACCACTTAAATACTAACGTATTTAATAAAGAAACATTACTTAAAGTTATTGAATCTCCAGAAGATTATCCAAACTTCACAATTCGTGTATCAGGATACGCTGTACGTCTAATCAGTTTAACTCCAGAACAACAACGTGACGTATTAAGTCGTACAATGCACCAATTCATGTAATTAAGTAAATAATTAATAGAAGGTGGAGGCGAAAGGCCTCCACTTTTTAGATTAAAATAATTATATTTTCAGAATACGATATAAAAAAACTATAGAATGGCAAAAGGAGGAAATTGCATATGAAAATGGAAAAAGTAGAAGGAATAGCTATAGAAGAGAAAAAAGAATTGACAGCTAATGTACATTCAGTTGAATCATTTGGTAATGTCGATGGACCAGGGATTAGATATGTGGTATTCTTTCAAGGTTGCATGCTAAGATGTAAATATTGCCATAATCCAGATACATGGAAAATGCATAATCCGGATGCTAAAGTTATGACAGTAGATCAATTAACGAAAGAAATAGTGAAATATCGTGATTTCTTTGAGGCTAGTGATGGTGGAGGAGTTACAGTAAGTGGAGGAGAATCGCTTCTACAAATTGATTTCATCTTGGAGCTTTTTAGAAAACTAAAGGAATTAGGAATCAATACTTGCGTTGATACTTGTGGAGGTTTTTATGTAAATGCTCCAAGTATGAATGAAAAAGTTTTAGAATTAATTTCATTAACAGATCTATTCTTAGTGGATATTAAACATATTGATGATGAACATCATATGCGTTTGACAAAACGAACTAATAAAAATATTATTCAATTTACTAATTTCCTAAGTGAACATGGGGCGAAAATGTGGATAAGACACGTGCTTGTTCCAAAATGGACAGATGATGATTATTATTTACAAAAACTTCGTGAATATATAGATACTTTAAATGGTGTAGAACGTGTAGAAGTATTACCATATCATGATATGGCAAAATTCAAGTATAAAGAATTAGGAATTGATTATGAATTAAATGATATTAATCCACCTACAAAAGACAGAATAAAAAATGCTATCGATATCTTAGGTGCAAGAGATGATATAAGTTAAATAAATTAAAATGAGTAATTTAAAGTCATATTATTTAGAAATGACTTTTGAATTACTCATTGTTTTTATAAAAAAGACGGGGATGACCAAAAAGTCCTAAACTTAAAAATTTGAGTCACTCCCATCTTTATATTAAATATTATTATTGGGCAG
Source organism: Gemella sp. (assembly GCF_057272915.1). Lineage (NCBI taxonomy): Bacteria > Bacillati > Bacillota > Bacilli > Caryophanales > Gemellaceae > Gemella > Gemella sp. The sequence continues at coordinate 5,161 of NZ_DBHIUF010000009.1, read as the reverse complement.
CAGCTGTACCTTCTAGCATAGATTTAATATATGCTTCAACATCACTGTTGCTTGATTTTACATTGTACTCTTCAAATAATTTTTTAAGAGCTTTACTTACGATTGTACTATCTTTCTTAACTGCTTCTTCAGCAGCTTTTTCAGCTAATGCTGGTTTTAATTCATCGAATGATGAATCTTTTTCATCTAATACTTTGATGATGTGGTATCCAAATGAAGTTTTTACAACGTCAGATGTTTTATCTTTGCTTAATGCATAAGCTGCATCTTTAAATTCTTTAACGAATGAGTTGTCCTCTTTAGAAGACCAACCTAAATCTCCACCATTTGATGCATTTGCTGTATCATTTGAGTTTTCTTTAGCTAGAGTTGCGAAATCTCCACCGTCTTTAAGTTTTTTAAGAACGTCCTCTGCTTTTTTCTTAGCATCTTCATCACTTAATCCATTAGGATTTGATTCACTTTTAACACTTACAAGAATGTGTGCTAGGTGATATTGGTGTTTGTTTTTTTCATAGCTTTCTTTAAGTTTATCGTCGTTTGTTCCAGCGTAATCATTAATTAATAATGTTTGCGCAGCTTTAACTTTTAATCCATCTTTATATTTATCAAGAGTAAATCCTTGTTGTTTTAAAAGTTGTTCGAATTTATCTTTACCACCGTATTGTTCTTGAGCTTTTTGAAGTTGCTCATCGATTGATTTTTGATCAATTTTATTTTTATATTTATCTAAAAGTACTTTTTGGATCATCATACTTGTAGCTGTTTTAGAAAGTTGGCTAGCTCCAATGCTTTCTACGATATCTTTTTCTGTAACGTCTCCTGCTTTACTAGAGATATATTTAGTCCCTCCAGCAGAGCATCCTGCTAATCCTATAACAGAGATACTAAGTGCTATAGGTAAAATAGCTTTTTTAAACTTTTTCATTAAATTTTGTCCTCCTATGTGTACATATGTATTAATATATCATATTTTTTAATATAAAACAACTAAAGAATCGGTGATATCAATCTTGCGAACGCTTCTTTGATTTTTATAAGTAAACTTCTCTTTTGATATTTAGAAAAAGAAACTAGGGTAGATTTTTCAATATCTTTTAGGAAAATATCTCTGAATTCTTTTGTAGTTTTGTTATCATACATAAATGCGTTTAGCTCGAAGTTTAGTTTGAAACTTCTGTAATCAAAGTTAGCGCTACCTAAACTTGAAACTTCATCGTCTATAATAATCATCTTAGTATGAATAAACCCATTTTCGTAGATATATGTTTGTGCCCCTAATTCTGCAAGCTCACCAATAAATGAGTATGTAGCCCAATACACGAATATATGATCTGGTTTGTTAGGTACCATAATTCTCACATCAATTCCAGATAATATTGCCATTTTTAATGCATCCATAACACTTTCATCGGGGATGAAGTAGGGTGATTGAATGTATATATATTTCTTAGCCCTAGATATCATGTATAAATAGCTATATTTTATTTTTTGAAGTTTATTATCTGGTCCACTTGAAACTAGTTGAATCGGTAAGTAATTATTAACTGGTGTAGAAACATGTTCTGAGGTTAGTTTTAGTTGTTCTGTTTTTTTAGTTGTTTGAGAATTCCAATCATCTATGAAACGATATTCTAAAGCACCTACTGCTTCACCTTCAATGCGGAGGTGAGTATCACGCCAATATCCGAATTTTTTATCTAATCCTAAGTATTCGTCTCCAACATTAAAGCCACCTGTATACCCGATATTACCGTCTATAATAACAATTTTTCTATGGTTTCTATAGTTCATACGAAAGTTAATAAGTGGCAATTTTGATTTGAAGAATTTTTTTATTTTAGCATTGTTTTTTGTGAGTTGTCTCAAAGAAGAAATACTTAATTTTCTTGATCCAATATCATCGTAAAGAATGTATACATCAACACCTTCCAGAAGTTTTTGTTCAAGAAGGCAGAAGAGTTGTTTTCCGATACCATCTTTTTTTAATATATAATATTGGATATGAATGTAGCTCTTAGCGTTTTTTATATCTTCAAATAGTAATCTAAATTTTTCTTTTCCATCTATAATAATTTGAATTTTATTGTTTTTGGATAAAAATGATTTATCAGTTTCAAAATTTAGTTCTATTAGATTTTTGTGCTTATGAATCACTTGTTCATTTATTGTAATTTCATAAGGCACAGTTCTCTTTAATAAGTTTTGTTGATATCTAATTTTTTCATCGTCTGAAAAAGGAAATATTTTTTCTCTATATATTGGTCTTCCGAATATTAAATATAGAATAAATCCTAGATATGGTATTAAAAATAACACCAAAATCCATGCCCAAGATGATGTAGTAGTTTGATACTCTAAAAAGACGATTGAAAATGCCAATAAAGTATTAATTACTAAAAATATTGTCAAAACTATATCAAAATTTATATCATTAAAAATAGAAGTTATATAGTAAAAAATACTAGAAATATTAATATTTAATAATTGTAAATTTATATAATTCATAATATATCACTCCTAACTTAATAGTACCTTAAAATACCTGAAATGTCTATTAATAATATTTACATAAACAATATGTTCTTTTAACAGATAATAATTTATTTGACACTAAAATGAAAAAAATAGAGTAATTTTGAATAAATAATAATTGAGAGGTAAATCTCTAAAGTAAGTTCCAAGTAATAAAATAATTTTTTCAAAGTAAATTCTAGTAAGAAGTCAAAGTGGAAGTTACTTTGAAAAAAAGGAAAATATCAACAAAAATATTTTATTTATTTTAGTGTTATGAGTTGAATTTTTATAAATTTATATTATAATGGAATAGAGAACAAAAAAGGAGAATGTTATGCCTAATAATATTTTAGAAGAGTTAAAAATGAAATTTGAAGATTTTGCAAGCGAGTTAGAAAATATTGAACCTGAAAAAGTTGATTTAACTCAAATTGATAGATTAATTGCATTAGTAGAAGAATTAGATAACGAAATTAAAACTATAAAATAATAGTAGAATTGGATAAGCTGAAGTGGGAGTGTTTTGCTTTTACTCAGCTTATCTTCATGAATGAGGATACGATGAAAAATAAAAACGGAAAAAGATTAAACGTCTTACTTACAATAAAAAAAATTGGTATTAATGGTGAGGGTATAGGATATTATAAAAAGAAAATTACTTTTGTAAAAGGTGCTTTACCTGATGAGGTTATTGTTTGTGAAATAGTTGAGGAGACACCAAAATACATTATTGGTAAACTTGTTAAAGTAAAAGAACCAAGCCCGCATAGAGTAGAAATTAAACACGAATATGCAGAAAGTGGAGCATATGGTTTAGCTCATGTTAGTTATGAAAAACAATTAGAATATAAACGTACAATTTTATTAGATGCATTTGATAAGTATTATAGACTACCAAAACCCGATAAATTAGTACTAAAAACATTAGCTAGTCCTGTAACAGAAGGGTATCGTAATAAAAACCAATTTCCACTAGCTGTTAGAAATGGACGAGTTATTGCAGGGTTATATAAAGAAGGTTCTAACGATTTAGTAGAAATTAATGAAGATTTAGCATTACATGAAAATGGTAATAAAATAACAAACTTAGCTAAGAAGTTACTAGGAAAATATAAAGTAGAGATTTCTACAAATAAAAAGAATTACGGTGTGAAATATATTGCGACAAGAACTTCATTCTATAATGGAGATGTTCAAGTAACATTCGTAGCAAATACTGATAAGATTAAAAACATGGATAAAGTCGTTAATGAACTTAAACGTGAAAGAATCGTTAAAAGTATAATACTAAATATTACTAATGACAAAGATCACCTGGTAATGGGAACAGAAAGTATTACATTATATGGTTCAGACTATATTGTTGAAAAAATAGGTGATATTAAATATGAACTTTCAGCTAAATCATTCTTCCAATTAAATCCGCCAGCAACTAAAAAACTTTATGATAAAGTAGTAGAATTCGCCGCACTAAAAGAAACAGATGTTGTATTAGATGCGTTTTGTGGAGTTGGAACAATTGGGCAATATGTTAGCCGTAATTGTAAAGAAGTATATGGTGTTGATATTATTCCAGCTGCGATAGAAGATGCTAATGACAATGTTAAATTAAACAACTTAACAAACTGTACTTATGTAGCAGGAGATGCTAATAAAATAGTTCCACGTTGGAAGAAAAAAGGAATCAACTTTGATGTTGCAATAGTAGATCCGCCGCGTGTAGGTCTTGGACCATTAGCTAAAAACTTATTGGCAGTTGAAGCTAAGAAAATTGTCTATGTGAGCTGTAATCCATCTACATTAGCACGTGACTTAAAAGTGTTAACAAGAAAATATAAAATTAGACGTATTCAACCAGTAGACATGTTCCCAGGAACAGCAGCTGTTGAAGCGGTAGTTGAATTGATTAGAAAATAAATTTTAGAGGAAAAATATGGATAGTTTTGAACAATTGAAACAAGAAATAATGGCAGATAGTGATAATAAAAAATACACGGATGTAGGAATTGAACCGTTATTTTCTACGCCAAGTACAGCTAGAATATTAATCGTAGGTCAAGCTCCTGGTATTAAAGCTCAAGAGAGTAAGATTTTCTTCAATGATAAAAGTGGGATTAAACTTCGCGAGTGGATGGGAATAGATGATGAAATATTTTATAAATCTGGTTTAATAGGTGTAGTTCCAATGGATTTCTATTATCCAGGTAAGGGTAAGAGTGGAGATTTACCACCTCGAAAAAACTTTGCCCAAAAATGGCATTCAAAAGTTTTAGAACTTATGCCTAATCTCGAACTTATTATTCTTGTGGGAAAATATGCGCAAGATTATTATTTGGGAAATGATAAAAAACAGAATCTAACAGAAACTGTATATAATTATAAACAGTACTTGCCACGTTATTTCCCAATTGTTCATCCTTCACCATTGAATTTTCGTTGGCACAACAAAAATCCATGGTTTATTGAAGAAGTAGTGCCAGAACTGCAAAAAAGGGTGAAGGAAATATTACAGAAATAAATTATTAAAAAATAAAGGCTGAGGTAACTCGAAGATTTTTGGTTCTTTGTCAAATTCGGTTGATTTAGAAAATAAGAAGTAGTCTTTAATAATTTTATTAGTTCTACCTTGAAGTATATTTTGTAT